>NZ_JAVLSP010000034.1:0-37555 GCF_031528575.1 Candidatus Sororendozoicomonas aggregata | reverse complement strand
AAAATTGAGGATAAAAAGTCGGAAATTTTTAGTGAATAGTGGTTCTATTTGCTAAAAATTTCCGGCTTTTTAGACCAATTTGCTGCCACCGCAGTAGGGCAGTCTATTCTCGGACAGGCTCCTAGGAGCCCGGTGGCGCCATGTAACGAAGAGCGGTCTAAAGAGACAGCTTTTATCAGCGGTTGCGGCCAAACAAAAAAGAGTGTGAACAGCTTTTAAGGGTTTCACAGTTTCACAAAGTAAGGGTTTCACAAAGGAAACGCGCAGTGCCGCGCCTGAATCCTTGACTGTGGGTGCCAGCAAAGGGACAATTCCTCACCTTTTAGTGGATTATCCCTTCATCGGGGGTACTCTGATACATGCTTCAACCCGTTGGTATGGGTTGAAAACACTGAACAAGCAGCTCCTGGTATGGGCTGCCACTGACACTTGTTTCTGATTAAAAGGAGTCCCTCTCCCTATGCCTGTAATTTCACTTCCCGATGGCAGCAAACGTGAATTTGCCGACGCCGTTTCCGTGATGGAGGTTGCTCAGGATATTGGTCCGGGTTTGGCCAAAGCAACATTGGCTGGTCGTATAAACGGTGAGTTGGTGGATGCCAGCACGCGCATATCTGATGACGCGAAACTCTCAATTATTACCGCGCGTGATGAAGAGGGGGTCGAAGTGATCCGTCACTCCACGGCGCACTTGTTAGCTATGGCGGCGCAGGATTTGTACCCTGGCGCACAGGTTACCATTGGCCCTGTTATCGACAACGGATTCTACTACGACTTTGCTTACGAGCGCCCGTTTACGCCAGAAGACCTGACCAAAATTGAAAAACGTATGGGGGAGCTGGCGAAGCAAGACCTCCCGATAGATCGTTTGGTGATGACCCGTGAAGAAGCGGTAGACGCTTTTAAGGCTATGGGTGAAACGTATAAGGTTGAGATCATTAATGACCTGCCTGCATCAGAAGAGATCTCGGTGTACCGCCAGGGAGACTGGATGGACTTGTGCCGTGGTCCCCATGTCCCTTCCACGGGCAAGTTGAAGGCTTTTAAGCTGATGCGTGTTGCCGGTGCGTACTGGCGGGGTGATGCCAATAACGAAATGCTGACCCGCATTTATGGCACTGCCTGGGAAGATAAAAAGGCGCTGAAATCCTACCTGCTCCGCCTAGAAGAAGCTGAAAAACGTGACCACCGAAAACTCGGTAAAAAGCTTGACCTGTTCCATATGCAGGAAGAAGCGCCAGGCATGGTATTCTGGCACCCTGACGGCTGGGCGATTTACCAGGAGCTGGAGCAGTACATGCGCCGTAAGCAGATTACCCATGGCTACCGGGAAATCAAAACGCCCCAGCTGGTGGAGCGGACATTGTGGGAAAAATCCGGGCATTGGGACAAGTTCAAAGATGACATGTTCACCACCCATTCTGAAAACAAAGACATGGCGGTGAAGCCCATGAACTGCCCGTGTCATGTGCAGGTGTTTAATCAGGGGCTGAAAAGCTACCGTGACTTGCCGCTGCGTCTGGCAGAGTTTGGTTCCTGTCACCGCAACGAGCCTTCAGGTGCTTTGCATGGGATTATGCGCGTGCGGGGCTTTACTCAGGATGACGCCCATATCTTTGTGACAGAAGATCAGATTCAGCAGGAAGTGGCTGATTTTATTGATTTTCTCCATGAAGTCTATGATGACATGGGCTTTGATCGCGCTAGCCTGATGTATAAACTGTCAACGCGCCCTGAACAGCGTGTGGGGTCAGATGAAATCTGGGACAAAGCGGAGAAATCCCTGGCAAAAGCACTGGACACTCAAGGGCTGCCCTGGGAGGAACTGCCCGGTGAAGGTGCCTTCTATGGCCCGAAAATAGAGTTCTCCCTGAAAGACTGTATCGGTCGGGTTTGGCAATGTGGTACCATACAGGTGGATTTTTCCATGCCCGGACGTTTAGGCGCTGAGTATGTGGATGAAACCGGCGGGCGCAAAACGCCTGTTATGCTTCACCGGGCGATTCTTGGCTCTTTTGAGCGGTTTATCGGTATTCTCATTGAACACTTTGAAGGAGCGATGCCCGCATGGTTAGCCCCCACGCAGGTGTCGATTCTGAATATTACCGACCGTCAGGGTGAATACGCCCTGCAATTGCAAAAATCTTTATCAGAAAACGGATTTAGAGCCAAAGCAGACTTGAGAAACGAGAAGATCGGCTTTAAAATCCGCGAACATACCTTAATGAAGACCCCTTACCTGATCATCGTTGGCGACAAAGAGTCTCAAAATGGTAACGTCGCGGTACGAACCCGAACAGGCGAAGACAAGGGGGTGATGTCAATACAGGCTTTTATTGACATGCTCAAGGCCGATGTCAGTAAAAAAGGTTGTCATAGACCTTGAGGCGGAAAACACGGTCTTTTCTGTGCTATACACAGGTACAGAAAAGACAAAAACAGTAGCATTCGCTGATCTTTTTTTGATCTTTCGCTGATGCTTGCTTGTGGTACGACGGCTTTATCGTTATTGTTCAACAAGTCGTCTTGCTTATGGTTGATTATACAGGAGATATCCCTATCAGACGTAACAGCTTCCGTGATCGTCGTCATCAAAAAGCGCCGATCAATGAAAATATTCGCGCCAAAGAAGTCCGCTTGATTGGTGTTGAGGGTGATCAGGTTGGCGTGGTGGATTTACGCGTCGCGCTGGAGATGGCCCAGGAAGCAGGGCTGGATTTGGTTGAGATTAACGCAACCAGCGAACCGCCCGTCTGTAAGATCCTGGACTTTGGCAAGCACCAGTACGAAGCCAAGAAACAGAAAACAGCGGCAAAGAAAAAACAGGTTCAAACCCAGGTGAAAGAAGTGAAGTTTCGCCCGGGCACTGAAGATGGAGATTATCAGGTCAAACTGCGCAACCTGATACGTTTCCTGACTGAGGGCAACAAGGCGAAGGTTTCCCTTCGCTACCGTGGTCGCGAGATGGCTCACCAGGAGCTGGGCATGGCACTGATGAAACGGGTTCAAGATGACCTGACTGATGTCGGTACTGTGGAACAGTTCCCTAAAATGGAAGGCCGTCAGCTCATCATGGTGATTGCCCCGAAAAAGAAGAAGTAACTCCCTTTTTCTTTGAGAAAGCGCTAAAAGACTGGCTTAACGCCCACCCGGCGTAAGGCGGTTTTTTATAAGGGTTACTGTGTGATTAAACTATTTCGGCATCCTGAGGGATGACCCAAATGCGGAGTGTTTTTCATGCCTAAGATGAAAACCAACAGTGGGGCCGCGAAGCGTTTCAAGAAAACAGCTTCTGGCTACAAGCGTAAAGGGGCGTTCAAGAGTCACATCCTGACCAAGATGACTACCAAGCGTAAGCGTCAACTGAGGGGTACTTCTATGGTATCCCCAGCCGACACGGGCCTCGTCAAGCGTATGCTGCGTGACTGATTCGCTTTCACTCATTTTCAGGAGATAACTCATGGCTCGCGTCAAGCGTGGCGTCATTGCACGTCGTCGACATAAAAAAGTTCTCAAGCAGGCTAAAGGTTACTACGGCGCGCGTTCGCGTGTATTCCGCGTCGCCAAGCAAGCGGTGACCAAAGCCGGTCAGTACGCTTACCGTGACCGCCGTCAGCGTAAACGTCAGTTCCGCGCCCTGTGGATTGCCCGTATCAATGCGGGCGCACGTATGAACGGTCTGTCGTACAGCCGCTTTATCGCTGGTTTGAAAAAATCTGCGATTGAAATCGACCGTAAGGTATTGGCTGATCTGGCTGTTCATGAGAAGGCTGTCTTCGGCCAGCTGGTGGAAAAAGCGAAAACCGCTCTGGCTGCCTGAGCTTTGGCATAACCGCTTTAAAAGCCCTTGCCTGATTTCATCGAGTAGGGGCTTTTTTATGTGTTATTCAGACAAACGACAGTCGTTGCCAGATTCCAGGTGCGCCATAGAGGGTGATAAAACTGCGCCAGATTGGTTGATTAGCACCTTGGGCCAAGCCTGAACGATGACGGTAGAATTAACTACTGGTGTCTTTTTTGAGTGAACAACTTATATTCCTGTCACCCTATAAAAACAGTACTTTTGTTCATTATCTACCCACTTTAGAGTTCCAAATTATCCAACATTCCCATTTGAGTTATTTGGCCCCATGCTAGCCCGGATATTTCATAAACCGCCCTTAGAGCCGCAAGGAGCAAGCAAGGCCAGGAGCATGTTTATGAAATATCCGGGCTAGGAGCCTGTCCGAGAGTAGACTGCCCTACTGCGGTTGCGATAAATGGATCTAAAAATTCCTGCTTCTCCATCAAATAGCCCCACTATTCTCCTCATAAACAGAAATTTTTATCCTCAATTTCGCGCAACCCTCGCTAAGGGCGCTATTCTCGGTCAGGCTCCTAGGGCTGTTATTCCTCTTCAGGGTTGTTCCTGACGCTAATGCGGCTATGCCAATAAAGTACTTGTCCATCTGCAGCCTATGGGGGGATAAGACACTGGAAATACATCAATACATGTTTTATTATCCTTTGAAAATTTCACTTTCAGGGCTTTAAAATGCAATTTAACTTAAAAGCAGTCCTTATTCCCGTGGCGCTGTCAGTAGTGGTTTTAAGCACCGCCTATATTGTCAACGGCGCACCAACAGCTAGCGATAGCATGCAGGCTGAAGAAATAAAAAAGGAAGGCGGAAGTAAGCCGTTGAGCGCAGCAATGAAAACAATGGGGTTTAACTTTAAGCGCTCTATTTCTGCAAAAACACTGGATGAGCTGCAGGGCTACGTAGATGAATTTCATGCCTATGCTGAAAAAGCAAAAAAAGCGGGGTACTCTGAAGATCCTGAAGCATTCCAGACAGGTGTTAGCGAGCTACTGACGGGCCTGTCATCAGTTCAGGACGCCATTAACGCGGGTGATCTCGATCTTGCTAAAAATAGAATGAAAGCGCTCAATGATATCAAGAAACAATACCACGGCAAATTCGATGTCTGAACCATTCCGTTGGCCTGGCGTTGTCAAGCTGATTCACTGGTCAGTAGTC
This sequence comes from Candidatus Sororendozoicomonas aggregata, assembly GCF_031528575.1. Lineage (NCBI taxonomy): Bacteria > Pseudomonadati > Pseudomonadota > Gammaproteobacteria > Oceanospirillales > Endozoicomonadaceae > Candidatus Sororendozoicomonas > Candidatus Sororendozoicomonas aggregata. Next base: position 32,537 of record NZ_JAVLSP010000034.1, on the reverse strand, counting down.
GTGCTTTTTTTTAGCAATCAGTTCCTGTTTGGAGGAGGAAGCCAGTATCATACCTATGCTGGCTGGGGGATTCTTTTACTGGTTTGCTTGCGCCTGCTCTATGGTATGACCTTTGCCAAGACGCCTGCCCGACTTCGAGATATTTGCTTTTCTATCAAGGGTGTTGAGCATCACCTTCAGGAGCTGAAAGAAGGCAATTACCAACCCCACGGTCATAACCCGTTGGGGGCTATGGCTGTCTGGTTCATGTGGACAATGTTGTTACTTTGCGCTTTTACTGGCTGGCTTCAGGACACCGATTTTGGACTTGAACAGGGTGTCTATGAATGGCACAGCTTATTGGTCAATAGTCTGTTCTACTTCATCGGTATCCACCTGCTGGCTATCGTGATTACCTCGTTATTTAGTCGAAAGAACCTCGTTAAATCAATGTTATAGTTTTATCAAATAGCGCAGGGTCAAAACCCCCACCAGAGCTTTAGCTTGGTGGGGGAAACAACCGCAGGCATTGCGAAGCTTTGCCTCGAAGGTTGTGTTGCTAGGAGGCTGTCCGAGAATAGCGCCCGTAGCGAGGATGGCAGAAAATTGAGGATAAAAAGTCGGAAATTTTTAGTGAATAGTGGTTCTATTTGCTAAAAATTTCCGACTTTTTAGACCAATTTGCTGCCACCGCAGTAGGGCAGTCTATTCTCGGACAGGCTCCTAGGTGGTGCTCATTCGCCACCTAAAGCATGTGGGGCGAAGCGACATCCTTATTGACTATCTTTTCTTTAAAGGCTCAAACCCCACGTCAAGCATAGATCCTGCCTCTAATTTTGTGGGCTTGCGCCGTTTTCCAATACTTTTCTTATCACGGTTTTTCAATTTGCCAGCAGACTCTGCCTTCTTTTTTCCGGTCAGTTTCTTTTTACGGCCAGCTGCTTTGCCTGAAGCTTTCAGCTTTTTAGGGCCCTTGTAATGACCTTCCAAACCCTTAATGACGCGCCGTTCAAAGGTTGCACCCAGGTAGCGCTCAATGCTGACCATCAGGTTCCACTCAGAGGGACTGATAAAGGTGACTGCCAATCCTTGCTCCCCTGCCCTGCCCGTTCGGCCAATGCGGTGGACATAGTCATCACCACCGCGCGCCATATCGAGATTCACCACCAGCGTAACCCCTTTCACATCCAGACCCCGGGCAGCTAGATCTGTAGCCACCAACACTGTCATCCGACCTTCCCGGAAAAAGTGAATCACCTGATTGCGCTCCTCCTGGGTCATATCGCCATGGAGAACTCCCACTTTGTGCTTGTGATAACGCAACCAACGCCCGAGTTTATCTGCCTGTAGACGGGTATTGGTAAATACGACCACTTTTTCACCAATCTCAGCCCTGAGCAGGGCCGCCAATAGCTTTTCTTTGTGCTTCAGGTCATCGGCCAGAATAATTTGCTGCTTGATTTTTTCATGGGTGCCGCGCGTATCATTAAGCCTGATTTCTTCTGGCTCATTTAACACTGCCGTAATGACATCACGCAGACCCTTTTGTCTCATTGTTGCGGAAAACAAGAGGGTTTGGCGTTCAAGGCGACTACGCCCCGCTATCAATAGCACATCGTCCCTAAAGCCCATATCCAGCATCCGGTCAGCTTCATCAAGCACGAGGACCTCAAGATCGCCAAGGTCAATGGTACGGCGCCCCACATGCTCCGCAAGACGTCCCGGTGTGGCAATCACAATGTCTGGGTTTTTTCGCAGGCTGGCAGCCTGGTACTTGAAGCTGTCTCCACCGATGATAACTGTTGCTTTTATAAGGGTATAGCGAGCCAATGCTTCACACTGTCTGAGCACTTGCCGGGCCAGTTCACGGGTAGGCACCAGCACCAGCGCGCGTGTGACTGATCGCGGCGAAGGGGTTTCATGGAAGCGGTGCAACATAGGCAGTAAAAATGCCGCTGTCTTACCACTGCCAGTTTCTGCTCCCACCAGCATATCCTTACCGGCCAGTATGAACGGAATGGCCTGCTGCTGGACAGGTGTTGGGGTTGTCAATGAAAGCGCGTCAAGAGCCTTTAACAAGCGCTTGTTCAGGGGGAAGTGAGAAAACATGAAAGGGAGCTTACCAGAGAAGGAAAAACAACCCACACTATTTCACTGATAGCAGGTGATAACAAGCCCCGATAAACAGTTTTTTTGCCGCTATTTTTGCCGCTATTTGTTGTTAAGGTCATAGCAGGGTAAAACGCGACCTGATCGTATCAGCGGCACCAAAACCTCCAGTGACGTGCAGTCATTATGGTAAGGTGCGCGGCGTTTTTCAGGCCGTTACCAGAACACCATCAACATTTGATGCCCTGGCAAGTAGTGCTTATAATTAAACGACGATAGACTTTCACTACAGCCCATCATTGACTAGCAGCCTGACCGAGAATAGACTGCCCCACTGCGGTTGCGATAAATTGGTCTAAAAACTCCTGCTTCTTCATCAAATAGCCTCGCTGCTCTCCTCAGAAGCAGAAATTTTATCCTCAATTTCTGGCAATCCTCCTACGGGCGCTGTTCTCGGACAGGCCCCTACACTTCATCAGCTTCAACTTCTTGGCAGCCACAACGACGCAACAGGTATTTATAGGGGGCGATGATAGGAGAAACCAGCCATTTCAACTTACCTTCTGACTTTATTTTATCTCTTTCAATGACCAACATCACAGCATAATAGGCCAGGCCTGCCCCTGCGCCTATCGCCACCAGGACTGGGGTCGATAGCAGCGCGCTTAAGACAGCATTATTAGTATCAGGCGTATCAGGAGAGTCGTTAATATCCGTATAATTGCCCATGAAAGAATGATTACCAAAATTCGTTGTATTGCCAGTATGAGTAATATTGAATTTATTGCACGCCAGCTCATCACTGCCGTCAGCGCAGTTGATAAAACCGTCACAGCGCATCTCAGTGGGCTTCACCTGGCCATTGTCGCACTTAAAACACGGGGGATATGTGCCGTTGGTACGCTCATCGCTGCCGTCAAGGCAGTTTATACTACCGTCACAGCGCTTATCTCCCGCGACGGTTCGCCCGTCCTCGCAAGCATAAAGTTTAGCGCCAGGGTGTCTTATTTTGTCACACAGTCTGGTGGTACGATCAACCCCCAGCTCCCCATTGACACAGCAGTCTTCAGTCTTTTCATCACTCCTGCCACCGCAATCGTCAAAAGTATCACAATGCCATAATTCTCGGATGGTATGCCCTTTTTCACAAACAAAGAGTTTCTGGCCCCGTGTTCCCTTTTTATGACACCACCCGGTGGTACCGTTAACCCACCGCCGCGGATTTTGACAGCAGTCCGCGGCCTGCTCATCACTCCAGTCATCGCAATTGTTAACGCCATTGCAGAACATGCCACTACGGCTAATCACCGTACCATTTTGACAACGAAAACAAGGAGCGTTGTCACCGCTGGCGCTCTCATCACTCCAGTCACCGCAGTTGTTCCTACCATTGCAGGTCATGCCAAAAAAGTTGTGAATGAACCGACCATTTTGACAAAGAAAACAGGGAGGGTTGTGACCGCTGATGCGTTCATCACTCCCATCACCGCACTCGTTAATGCGATTGCAGCGCCATGCTTCGTTGATGGTTTGCCCATTTTGACAAACATAGAATTTCGTACCAGGGTCTCCTTTTTTATCACACACCCCGGTGGTGCCCCAAATCCACCGCCCCGGATTTACACAGCATTTTGATGCTTGCTCATCACTTCCATCACCGCAATCGTTATAGCCATTACAGTGAAATTCTGGCCGGGTGGTTCGCCCGTTTTGACAAACATATAATTCCGCGCCGGGGTTTCCTTTTTTATTACACAGCCCGGTAGTGCCCTTAACCCACCGCTCCGGATTTTCACAGCAGTCTTGTGGTTGCTCATCACTCATGTCACTGCATTCTGTATAGCCATTACAGTGAAATTCTGGCCGGATGGTTTTCCTGTTTTGACAGACAAATAATGTGATGTCGGGGTGTCCTTTTTTAATACACAGACCCGTGGTACCGTTAACCAATAGCTCCGGGTTTTCACAGCAGTTTTGCGCTTGTTCATCACTCCCGTCACTACAGTGGCCCATTCCATCACAGTAATATTCTATCTCGATGGTTTCCTGTCCGTTTGAGCAGTCAAAGGAATGACACAGCAGCTCATCACTGTTATCAGCGCAGTCCTGGTGGTCATCGCAGCGCATTTCACTACGAACCCGATCACCATTTTTACAATGAAAACAGTCGCTCTCATCACTATTGTCGCCGCAGTCGTCTTCGCCATTGCAGATCAGGTGGTTATTTTTAATTATCCGAGCGTTTTGACAACGAAAACAGGCAGGGTTGGCACCGCTGACGCGTTCATCACTGGGAATGACGCCGATGCAATGAACTACGCCATCGCAGCGCCATGCTGCTTTGATGGTTTGTCCATTTTGACAGACATAGAATTTGGTACCGGGGTCTCCTTTTTTATGACACAATCTGTTACCGTTGCTCTGCAACGTCCAATTTTCACAGCAGTCTCCAGCCCGCTCATCACTGGCGTAATCGCAGTCTTTAACACCGTTACAGCGCATTTCACTGAGCACTGGATTACCCTGTTTACAACGAAAACAGGGGGCGGTCGCACCGCTGGCGCGCTCATCACTGCCGTCGACGCAATCAACTTGGCCATCGCAGCGCCATGTTTTCTTGATGGTTTGTCCATTTTGACAGACATATAATTTGGTACCAGGGTCTCCTTTTTTATTACACAGTCTGTTACCTTTGCTCTGCAACGTCCAATTTTCACAGCAGTTATTGGCCTGTTCATCACTGTGGTCATCGCAGTTTTTAATACCGTTACAGCGCATTTCTTTACGAATAATCCAATCACCATTTTTACATCGAAAACAGGGAGGATTCTTGCCGCTGGTACGCTCATCACCGCCATTGCTGCAGTGGTTTCTGCTATCGCAGATCTGGAGATTATTGCGAATCAGCTCACCCTCTTTGCCACAGTGGAAACAGAGGGGGTTGACACCGCTGGTTGCCTCATCGCTACCGTCATCGCACTCTCTCTTGCCATTGCAGAGCCGTTCACTCTGAATTAGCTTACCATCGCTGTTACATTGAAAACAGGGGGGGCGAAAACCGCTGGAGCGCTCATCACTACCGTCTTCGCACTCTCTCTTTTTATTGCACCGTAGAGACCCCGCCCAATAATCTGGCACTACTTCCCCATTGTCACAAACAAAACCTGATACATCACAGGGCAGACCCATCGCCAGCAAGCTAAAAGGGGAGACAACGGAAGAAGCCAGGTTTGTCAGTGTACTTATCACACCAGAGAGTTTTGTTTGTTTGAACCAACCGTCAAACCAGGAATCTCCACAGGATTCCCCGCTGTTCTCAAGCTCATCGTAGCCGACTTCAGCCAACGCTTGTTGATGCTCTTTAATACAATTGGCTTTGTCGTCTGAAACAGGGTTGATACCCTCGTATTCCCCGTCGTTATCGGACTGATAGAAGCCGACGATCTCATCCAGCGCTTGTTGATGCTTTTCGAGACTGTTGTTTTTATAGCTTAAAAAAGTGTTGATACCCTCATCTTCGTGCTGCTGGTTTTCTACCTCGCTGATCATCTCACCAATAGTCATTCCGGGGTGTGCCTCACACAGTTTTATCATGGTTTTCAACAAGGGGAGTTTTGAAACCTGAACAGGGTCTCCGTGTACAATGTACCGCATAAAACTATCAAGGTTAGGGGCCCAGAAATGGCGGATACATAACGCCTTGAATAAATAGTAACGAGGTGACTTCCTTTCGCTATTCAAAAAGTCTTCCTTATCGGTAAAGCCTTCTGCTTCTGCCAATAGCATGGTTCGACAGTACTTATGAAAATCGTCTGTTAAATTGTCTTTTGCCTCTTCCAGATGATTGCTTAAATTATTAGGGTGATTAAGTATAACGTTGGTCGGGCCAAAAGGTTGATTGGAATCAGAATCAGCATAAATTGTTGGGCTTACTGACGCTGACAGCGCCATGAAAAAAACATAAAAAAAGAGTAAATACATAACTGACATCTCACTTGAAGCGCGTAACTGCCTAAAAATAGACTATTTTTTGATTTAACCGTCAATTGAAAACAGATAAATAGCTTCCAATAATGAGATAGATAGAATGAAAAATGATATAGCCAACAACATTAAATGATGAGACTCCCGTGGTTATTACGAACTGAAATCAGCCATTTTTTTAGCCCATTCGTTTCAAACCATATCCTCACTTTTTATAATAAACGGTTCATGATTTTTTGTGATAAACAGACCCCATGGAAGAGCCGCCTGTTTTTTGGTTTTCTAAAAAGCATGGGGCGTCATGTGATGAACAATAGTCCCGCTATTCTCCTCACAAAAGCGACTTTTTATCCGCCATTTCTCGCGGTCCTCGCTACGGGCAGACTTTTAAGACTGCTTCTTAATATTTTTAAAGGGAAGTCCTTTCCCTTTTTACTAACCTGGATATTTCATAAACATGCTCCTGGCCTTGCTTGCTCCTTGCGGCTCTAAGGGCAGTTTATGAAATATCCGGGCTAACAGGCAAGATATGCGGCGTTTGTTCGGGCTATTACCAGGGTATTACCAGGACACCCATCAATATTCGATATCCTGGCAAAGCGCTGATAAACCGCTGATTATTAAACGACGACGGATTATAATTGGCTACACTTCCTCAGCTTCAACTTCTTGGTGGCCACAACGACGCCTCAGGTATTTATAGGGGGTGGTGATAGGAGAAACCAGCCATTTAAACTTACCTTCTGACTTTATTTTATCTTTTTCAATGACCAGCATTACAGCATAATAGGCCAGGCCTGCCCCTGCGCCTATCGCCACCAGGACTGGGGTCGATAGAAGCGCGCTTAAAACAGCATTATTAGTATCAGGCGTATCAGGAGAGTCGGTAAGATCAGTAGAATTGCCCATGGAAGAATGATTACCAAAATTCGTCGTATTACCAAAATTCGTCGTATTACCAAAATTCGTCGTATTACCAATATGAGTAATATTGAATTTATTGCACGCCAACTCATCACTGCCGTCAGCGCAGTTTATACTCCCGTCACAGCGCATCTCAGTGGGCTTCACCTGACCATCGTTGCACTTAAAACACGGGGGGTGTGTGCCGTTGGTACGCTCATCACCGCCGTCAGGGCAGTTTATTACACCGTTACAGCGTATTTCAGCGAACGCTAATCGACCATCGTTGCACTTAAAACACGGGGGGTATGTGCCGTTGGTACGCTCATCGCTGCCGTCAGGGCAGTTTATAGTACCGTCACAGCGCTTATCTCCGGCGACGGTTCGCCCGTCCTCGCAAGCATAAAGTTTGGCGCCAGGGTGTCTTATTTTGTTACACAGTCCGGTGGTACGATCAACCCCCAGCTCCCCATTTACACAGCAGTCCCTGGTCTTTTCATCACTCCTGTCACCGCAATCGTCACCAGTATCACAATGCCATATTCCTCGGATGGTATGCCCTTTTTCACAAACAAAGAATTTGTGGCCCCGTGTTCCCTTTTTATGACACAACCCGGTGGTACCGTTAACCCACCGCCGCGGATTTTTACAGCAGTCCGCGGCCTGTTCATCACTCCAGTCATCGCAATGGTTACTACCATCACAGAGATAGTTATCACGGTTAATCACCTTATCGTTTTGACAACGAAAACAGGGAGGGTTCTCACCGCTGGTGCTCTCATCACTCCAGTCACCGCAGTTGTTAGCCCCATCGCATTGGATGAAAACAGACTTGTGAATCACCCGACCATTTTCACAACGAAAACAGGGAGGGCGTGTGCCGTTGGTACGCTCATCACTGCCGTCAGGGCAATTCAAATCATTATTACAGCGATAGTCATCCCGAATGGTTCGCTCCCCGTTTTCACAGACAAAGAATTTGGTGTCAGGGTCACCTTTTTTATTACACTCCCCGGTGACAGAGTGAACACTGCTTCCACAGCAATCTGATGGACGCTCATCACTCCCGTCACCGCAGCCGTCATCGCCATCGCAGTGCAATGTTTTATTCATAATATGCCCGTTCTGACAGGCATAGAATCTGGTGCCGGGGTCGCCTTTTTTAACACACAGCCCGGTAGCACCGTTAACCCACTGCTCTGGATTTTCACAGCACGTTGCTACTTTCTCATCACTCCGGTCACCGCAGTTGTCATTGCCATCGCAGTGCAATGTTTTATTGATGATATGCCCGTTCTGACAGACATAGAATCTGGTGCCGGGGTCGCCTTTTTTAACACACAGCCCGGTAGTACCGTTAACCCACTGCTCTGGATTTTCACAGCACCTTGATGCTTGCTCATCACTCCCGTCAGCACATTCGTGATTTCCATTACAGCGCTGTCCTGCCGGGATGGTTTTCCCGTTTTCACAAACATAGGAGTTGCCAATAGTAGGGCTACCAGTGGGGCTAGTAGTATCAGGCTTATTACACGCCAGCTCATCACTGCCACTACGGCAGTCTCTGTAGCCATCGCATTTAAATGCAATAGGTCTCATAGCGCCATTTGTACATCGAAGACAGGACGGATTCTCGCCGCTGACACGCTCATCACTGCCATTGCCGCAGTCGTTTTTGCCATCGCAGATCTTGTGATTACGGCGAATCAGCTCACCCTCGCTACATTGGAAACAGACGGGATAGTCATCGCTGGTTGACTCATCGCTGCCGTCCTCGCACTGTCTCTTGCCGTCGCAGAGCAGTTTACTCTGAATCAGCTTACTATCATCTCTACATAGAAAACAGGGGGTCTCGAAATCTATCGTAAAGAAGGTGGCCTCATCACTACCGTCAGAGCAGTGCCATTTGCCATCACATACCCGATTATCCGGTACTGTTTCCCCACTTCTACAATCAAAACCTGACACGCCACAGGGCAGCCCCGTCACTAGCAAGCTCAAAGGGGAGACAAAGGAAGAAGCCAGGTTTGTCAGTTTGCTTATCACACCAGAGAATCTTGTGTGTTCAAACCAGCCGTCAAACCAGGACTCCCCACAGGATTCCCCGCTGTTCTCAAGCTCATCGTAGCCGACTTCAGCCAACGCTTGTTGATGCTTGTGGATACTGTTGGCTTTGTCGTCTGAAACAGGGTTGATACCCTCGTATTCCCCGTCGTTATCGGACTGATAGAAGCCGACGATCTCATCCAGCGCTTGTTGATGCTTTTCGAGACTGTTGTTTTTATAGCTTAAAAAAGTGTTGATACCCTCATCTTCGTGCTGCTGGTTTTCTACCTCGCTGATCATCTCACCAATAGTCATTCCGGGGTGTGCCTCACACAGTTTTATCATGGTTTTCAACAAGGGGAGTTCTGAAACCTGAACAGGGTCTCCGTGTACAATGTACCGCATAAAACTATCGAAGGTAGGAGCCCAGAAATGGCGGATACATAACGACTTGAATAAATAGTAACGAGGTGACTTCCTTTCGCTATTCAAAAAGTTTTCCTTATCGGTAAAGCCTTCTGCTTCTGCCAATAGCATGGTTCGACAGTACTTATGAAAATCGTCTGTTAAATTGTCTTTTGCCTCCTCCAGATGATTGCTCAAATTATTAGGGTGATTAAGTATAACGTTGGTCGGGCCAAAAGGTTGATTGGAATCAGGATCAGCATAAATTGTTGGGCTTACTGACACTGACAGCGCCATGAAACAAGCATAAAAAAAGAGTAAATACATAACTGACATCTCATTTGAAACGCGTAACTGTCTAAAAATAGACTATTTTTTTGATTAAACCGTCAATTAAAACCAGATAAATAGCTTCCAATAATGAGATGGATAGAATAAAAAATGATATAGCCAACAACATCAAATGATGAGACTACCGTAACTATTAATAACTGAAATCCACCATTTTTTTAGCCCATTCATTTCAAACCATACATCGCTTTTTATAATAAACGGTTCATGATTTTTTGTGATAAGCAGAACCCACGGAAGAGCCGCCTGTTTTTCGGTTTTCTAAAAAGCATGGGCGTCATGTAGTGAACAAATAGGGGAAACAGGCAGTTTCTACTATTAATCGTCTTTTCTAACTACCGTAAGAGTCTGCAAACTGGGCGTCAGAACAAGGCAAAACGACGAGTAATAGCCCGAGCTATCGCGAGGCGTTTTAATGCGGATCTGGCGTTCAGTTTGTCAACGTAAAGCGCATTTAGAAGCGTCGATTGGTATAAATCCTGCTTATTGCGAGGCGCTGCAACACAGGGCTGGCGTTCAGCTTGCCGCGTAAAGCGAAGTTGGAAGGGTCGTCGGCTGATACCGGTTACCAAGCAGCCTGTGACTATCGGTCCGACAGGCTCCTGGAGTTTGAGGCTGGCTTAATGATACAAAATATTTTCTTCAGGTGACCGCGTAGAATATTTCGCCAGCAGAGAGGCTTTGCTATCTGTCTGGGTAATATGCCCTACCTCATTGCATTCCACTGGCTCAATATCTGCCAACTGATCATAACAGTGATACCACTGATCACTGTAATTTTTGTTCATCAACGCCGTTGCTGCTTCCTGATCTTCAGCAGTAATTCTGATATGGCCGGGGAAGTGACTATGACCGTACTTGAAGGTGAAATAAAAATCACGCATCACTCTTTACCGAATTGCTACGAATATATAATAAAAGTGTAGCACCTCCCTTTTTGAGTCTGATGTTAAAATTCTCTGGGCTGTGTTTACCCCGCTTACTGAGCCACGCCAGCCACCCACTTTTGCGATGGTGTGGAGAAGCCAGGTCAATGTTGTCGCTTCTTTGGGCAACGACTTGCCTTGGTAAGTAAGTGAGCCACGGTACTTTCCATTCTTCCACATTGACGACACGGCTTGATCAGGGTTTAAAAACACTCACTATAAAGATTAATCGCGGCCTCTAAGGTCAACTCAACCGGGTTTCCTCCAGCGCTTGGGTCTTTAATAGCCATTTTTGCGAGTAATTCAATTTTGCCCGGGTTTGCGCCGAGTTCTTCAAGTGATTTCGGGACATTTAGTGTTTCAGAGAGTGCGATCATGTGATCGTAGAAACCATCGAAGCCGCCATCTATTCCCATATAAGAGGCAGCTGACGTGATACTTTCTTCGATGGCTGGGCGGTTGAACCTCAGTACGGCAGGCATGACGACGGCATTGGTCATGCCGTGGGGGGTGTTAAATACCGCGCTGACAGGGTGAGAGAGGGCGTGCATGGCTCCGAGACCTTTTTGGAAAGCTGTAGCCCCCATGGCAGCGGCGGTCATCATATGGCCGCGGGCTTCCATATTGGAAGGGGTCTCATAAACGATCGGCAAATTCTCTTTGATCAACCGCATGCCTTCTAATGCGATTCCCTGACTCATTGGGTGATAGGATGGCGAGCAATAGGCTTCCAGGCTGTGAATAAAGGCATCCAGGCCCGTTCCCACCGTAACCACCGGGGGTAAATCCACAGTTAAAGCAGGGTCAGCGATGACGCGGCTAGGCAGCATTTTGGGGTGGAAAATGATTTTTTTGACGTGATTTTTGCTATCCGTCAATACACCCGCGCGGCCAACTTCTGACCCGGTTCCGGCCGTGGTGGGGATGGCGATATTGGGGGCGATTACTTCGGTGTCTGCCTGAGTCCACCTGTCGCCAATGTCTTCAAAATCCCAGATTGGCCGGGTTTGTCCTGCCTGAAAGGCGATCAGCTTGCCTAAGTCCAGGGCTGAGCCACCGCCAAAACCAATAACGCCGTCGTGTTTTCCCTCAATATAGGCTTTCAGGCCAGCCTCAAGATTTTCGTCGGTAGGGTTTGGCTCGACGCCGCTGAAAAATCCAAAATTCAGACAGTTGTCGTTGAGGGTGTTTTTAAGCGTTTGTGTGATAGGGCGTTTGGCTAAGCCTTTGTCGGTCACGACCAATGGGTTTTCAATACCGATGTCCGCGCATGCTTCACCAACTTCCCGCAGACGGCCTGCGCCAAAACGAATATGAGTAGGGTAGGACCAGTTAGCGTGTGTTGTCATCATGGTCACCTCTACTTTTTAAAATGGAACGATTGAGGGCGGGTGAGATTGTGAAAGCCTATCTCTGAAAGCGCGCCGCCTTTACCCGTATCTTTGCGGCCTGTCCAACAGAGCGCGGGGTCAAGGTAGTCCGCGCGATTCATAAAGACGGTTCCGGTATCTATTTGTTTGCCGAGCCTGGTGGCCTGATCCGGGTTTTGTGTCCAGAGTGAGGCCGTCAAACCATAAGGGCTGTCGTTGATGAGTCTGAGGGCTTCGTGTTCGTCTTTGACTTTCATAATGCCAAGGACAGGGCCGAAAGATTCTCGTTTCATCACGTCCATATCATGATTGACGTTTACCAGAATTTGCGGCGCAAGATAAGCGCCGCCGTCATCAGCGAATTGACGGGTATCGATCAAAGCTTTAGCGCCGAGTGACAGGGCTTGCTGCGTTTGCGTGCGGACTTGCGCCGCGAAACGTCTGTGTGCCATAGGCCCGAGATTTGTATTTTCATCGAGGGGATTTCCGAGTTGGTAACTCTTTACCAAGGCCACGCAGCGCTCGACAAACTCGTCATACACGGCTGATTCCACATAAATTCGTTCGATACCACAGCAGCTTTGGCCTGAATTAAATATGGCCCCGTCCACAAGCGTATGGGATGCGGTTTCAAGGTTAGCATCACTCATCACGAAGGCCGGGTCTTTGCCGCCAAGCTCCAAACCCATTGGAGTGAATGTGCCGGCCGCCGCTTTTTCGATGGCGGCACCACTGTCCACAGACCCGGTGAAATTGACGTAATCAAAGGCACGTTCTTTCAGTAAGCCTTCGCTTTGTTCGTGGGAGAGATACAGGTTTTGAAAGAGCGCCTCCGGCAGGCCAGCTTTGACAAAGGCATGCACCATACGTTCGCCCGCCAATAGCGTTTGAGGGGAATGTTTAATGCACACGGCATTGCCTGCGATCAAACCCGGAACGACGGAGTTGATGGCCGTCATGTAGGGGTAATTCCAGGGAGCGATGACCAGGATAAGGCCATGGGGTACGCGTAAAATACGTCGTTCAAACGCATCGCTGTGTTCTATCTCAATGCTCTTCAGTGCCCGGTGAGCGATAGAAGCCATATAGCTTGAACGTTCTTCCACGCCGTGGAATTCGCCCCTGAAGCGCACAGGGCGCCCCATCATACGCGCTAGTTCTGGTACCACTTCGTCATTCATCGATCCGAGCATCTCAACACCGGCCATCACCACTTTAATTCGCTCACCAAGCGCTACATTAGCCCATTCTTTTTGCGCTGCATGGGCTTGGGTAAGAGCCGCTTTGATTGCTTGTGGACTGTGCAGTGGTCGCTCTGCGTAAACAGATTGATCAATTGGAGAAATACAACGGAGTAGTTGAGTCATTGTCGTTGCCAGCTAAAAATTCAGTGTCGTTTTTATGCGCGTTCAAAGCCGCGGTTTACTTCCCAGTCGGTCACACGGCGATCGTATTGTTCTTGTTCCCACATAGCGGCGCGCGCATAATGTTCGATGACATCGGAGCCAAAGGCCTCGCGGAGCATGTCCGAACTTGCCAATGCCAAGGTTGCCTCGCGCAGGGTAAGGGGGATCTCGGGCAGGTCTTTTCCCTGATAGGCGTCACCGTTATACATATCTTCGAGTTCCAGTTGTTCTTCCATGCCTTTCAGGCCAGCAGCCAATAAGGCGGCCATCGCCAGGTGAGGGTTTAGATCGCTCCCGCCAATACGGCATTCAATGCGGATTGAGGCAGTATTTTCGCCAACGATTCGAAAACCCGCGGTGCGATTATCCATGGACCAAACGGACTTGGTCGGTGCAAAGGTGCCCTCCATAAAGCGTTTGTATGAGTTGATGTAGGGCGCGAGAAAGTAGGTAATGTCGCGAGAATATTTCAATAAACCAGCCAGGTAGCGCTTCATCAGTTTCGACATGCCATGGGGTTGTGATTTATCGAAGAATACGGGAGTACCGTTTTTGTCGCAAAGGGATTGATGAATATGCGATGACGAACCAGCCGCGTCATAACTCCATTTGGCAAGAAAGCTGATTGCATGACCCTGTTGCCATGCAATGTCTTTACAGCCTTGTTTGATAATCGTATGACGGTCGGCCATGTTAAGTGTATCGGTGTAACGCACGTTGATTTCTTCCTGACCTGAGCACGCCTCGCCCTTGGAATTCTCGACGGGAACGTCAGCACCGTTTAATCCATTGCGAATGGCGCGCATCAAGCCCTCTTCCTTGGTGGTTTGGAATATATGGTAGTCCTCGTTATAGGCGCTGATCGGACTCAGATTTTGATAGCCTTGCTCCTGGGCTTGCTCGAAGCTTTGTTTGAAGATAAAGAATTCAAGCTCGGAGGCAAACATCGCGTTTAGCCCGGCGGCTTTCAATAAAGCGATTTGTTTTTTCAACATCGTGCGTGGTGAGTGGGGGACTTCTTCGTGGGTGTGCGGGTCGAGAACATCGCAGATCACTAAGGCCGTGCCTTCCAGCCATGGTACTTTGCGCAGCGTATCCAGATCAGGTTTCATCACATAATCGCCGTAGCCTGATTGCCATGAAGTACTTTTATAGTCCCCAACGGGATGCATTTCCATATCTGTGGCAAGGAGGTAATTGCAGCAGTGAGTTTCTCTCCACGCGCGGTCGATAAAAAATTCGCCATGGAAGCGCTTGCCCATTAAACGCCCCTGCATATCTACCTGGGCGGCAATCACTGTATCGATGCTGCCGTCGGCGACGGCGGCTTTCAGGTTTTCCATCGTCAGTTTGCCTGCCATGTATGGCTCCTGTATTGGATTGGTTATTTGAACGGGACCAGGCGTCAGTGTAAAGAATTTTATGCTCGAAAGCATAAGTCCGACAGGCTCACGGGCATCACCTTTACTTCCGTATAAAAACCCATAGCGATTGCGCGGACTTTTTTGTATCATACCACCAAAATCAGAGGGGGCTATGATTTTGCTATTCGACGAGTTGCACAACAACCGGCTAATGACAAATAACGTCTGAAACCGAGATTGCCTGAACCCGCACAGCAAACCATCATTTTTGAGCAGGACTGATATCTTAATACTCAATAACTATATGTTGAGTGTTACGGTTTGTTTGATCTTTCAAAAAGCCGCGCCCAACCATTGCCCTCTCTTCAGGTACACCAACACACAACTGAAATCATCCAGGGCATGTAGTATGAGCACAGTACCAATACAGCCTGGCCAGCAAACGGCAGATTACAACTTTAAGGTTGTTCGCCAGTTTGCACTGATGGCCGTCGTATGGGGAGTTGTGGGGATGGGCATGGGGCTGTTTATTGCCTCACAAATGGTCTTCCCCGCGTTAAACTTCGATTTACCATGGACCAGTTTTGGTCGACTCAGACCACTACACACCAACGCCGTCATTTTTGCCTTCGGTGGCTGCGTGTTAATGGCGACGTCTTTTTACGTGGTTCAGCGTACCTGCCAGACAAAACTGGCATTTCCCAAACTGGCCAGCTTTACCTTTTGGGGATGGCAGCTCGTTATCTTGCTGGCAGCCATTACCTTGCCCATGGGATACACGACATCTAAAGAGTATGCCGAATTGGAGTGGCCCATCAGTATCTTAATAGCCATTGTCTGGATTGCTTACGCTATTGTTTTCTTTGCAACAATCAAGCGCCGTAACGTCAAGCATATTTATGTGGCTAACTGGTTTTATGGTGCATTTATCATTACGATTGGCGTCTTGCACATTGTCAACAACATGGCCATTCCGGTGTCACTGACAAAATCCTACTCCATGTATTCTGGTGCTACTGATGCCATGATTCAATGGTGGTATGGCCATAATGCAGTGGGTTTCTTCCTGACGGCAGGCTTTCTGGGCATTATGTATTACTTTGTGCCCAAACAGGCTGACCGACCTGTATATTCCTATCGTCTGTCCATCGTGCACTTCTGGGCGCTGATTGCCATTTATATCTGGGCTGGCCCTCACCATCTGCATTATACGGCACTGCCTGACTGGGCCCAGAGCCTGGGTATGGTTATGTCACTGATCTTGCTGGCACCGTCATGGGGGGGCATGATTAACGGTATCATGACCCTGTCTGGTGCCTGGCATAAACTGCGCACAGACCCCATCCTGCGATTTCTTGTGGTATCGCTGTCCTTCTATGGTATGTCCACTTTCGAAGGCCCAATGATGGCCATCAAAACCGTTAACGCCATGTCTCACTACACTGACTGGACCATTGGTCATGTTCATTCTGGTGCCCTTGGCTGGGTAGCGATGGTGTCTTTTGGCGCGCTGTACCACCTTATTCCCAGGGTCCACGGTTTGAAAGACATGTACAGCACCAGGCTGATCAATGCGCACTTCTGGCTGGCTACTATTGGTACTGTGTTGTATATCGTTGCCATGTGGGTTAACGGTATTATTCAGGGTTTGATGTGGCGTGCAGTTAACGACGATGGAACTCTGACCCATAGCTTTGTTGAAACTGTGTCTGCCAGCCACTTCGGCTACATTGTTCGAGCCATTGGTGGTGCTTTCTTTGTTGCCGGTATGGTGGTGATGGCCTACAACGTCTACCGTACCCGCCGGCAGGCAAAAATCAACACTGAAGCCTTCGCCCCTTCTGCGGCAGTGTGACAGGACGAGGGATAACATTATGAAAAAACACGGCATTGTAGAAACAAACATTGGCTGGATGATGGCGCTTATTGTGCTGGCCATCAGCTTTGGTGGGCTGGTTGAAATTGTTCCGCTTTTTTACCAGAAAGAAACCACAGAGCCGGTCAAAGGTCTCAAGCCCTACACCGCCCTGCAATTGGAAGGCCGCGATATTTATATTCGTGAAGGATGTGTGGGCTGTCACTCTCAGATGATTCGTCCTCTGCGTGCTGAGGTGGAGCGTTACGGTCACTACTCCGTTGCCGGTGAGTCAGTATACGATCATCCTTTTCTATGGGGTTCCAAGCGTACCGGTCCTGACTTGGCTCGTGTGGGACAGCGCTACTCTGACGCGTGGCACCGAGCTCACCTGATGAACCCACGGGATGTTGTGCCTGAGTCCATCATGCCCGCTTACCCCTGGCTGGCTGAGAATAAACTCGATGGTAAGCAGACTCCCAAAAAAATGAAAGCATTGCAGGCTTTGGGAGTGCCCTATACCGAAGAAGATATTGCTAACGCGACGGAAGACGTCAAAGGCTACACAGAAATGGACGCAATCATCAGCTATCTGCAATCACTCGGCACCGCCGTCAGGGAGAACCGTTAATGGATATCAATACATTACGCGGCCTGGCCACGCTATTTGCCGCTATTGCCTTTATTACAGTGGTGCTCTGGGCCTACAGTAGCCGCCGCAAAGCCGACTTTGATGAAGCGGTAAACCTGCCGTTTGCCGACGAGATCGAAGAGAAAATAATCCCACAACACCAGTCTTCTTTGGCTGACCAACAGGGAGCTGTTAGATCATGAGTAGCTTTTGGAGCGGTTGGATTATTGCTCTGACGCTGATCTGTCTGGCACTGGTCATTGGCGTCTTGTTTTTTGTTTGGAAATCCCAGCGTAAAGGCCCCACTGAAGAAACCACTGGTCATAGTTTTGATGGCATTGAAGAGCTGGATAACCCTATGCCCAAATGGTGGTTGATTCTATTTGTGGCCACTATTGTCTTTTCAGCAGTCTACCTTTTGCTATACCCGGGGCTGGGAAGCTGGAAAGGCTTTTATGGCTGGACCTCTGTCGGCGAACTGGAGCAGGCACAATTAAAGCATGACCGTCGTTTTGCCTTGGAGTTTGCTCGCTATGGGGCAACGCCTATTGATGAGCTGATTGATAATCCGAAGGCCGTACGCATGGGGCAGCGAATTTTCATCAATAACTGTGCGCTGTGTCATGCCAGTGATGCCAAAGGTAATTTTGGTTTTCCAAACCTGACTGACAACAGTTGGTTGTACGGTGGCTCATCAGATGCCATTAAAACCAGCATTATGCATGGTCGCAAGGGGCAAATGCCAGCCTGGGGCGCTGTCATTGGTAATGAGGGCGTGACCAACGTAACCCACTACGTACGTGCCATGGCTGGTCTGGAAACGGGTGTTGACGAACAAACACTGGCGGCTGGGAAAACCATCTTTGACACAACCTGTGTCGTGTGTCATGCCAAAGACGGCACCGGCAACCATGCGCTGGGGGCACCTAATCTGACCGATAATGACTGGCTCTACGGCTCCAGCTTCGCTGAGGTGGCTTATACCGTGCGTAATGGGCGTAATGGCGTGATGCCTCCCTGGAAAGATATTCTGGGAGAAGAAAAAGTGCACCTGGTAGCCGCATATATCTACAGTCTGAGCAAGAAGGATGAGAAATCCCAGTAATAAATAACCAGCAACACCCTGTAGCGCCTGCCTTGGCAGGCCTGCTCCCACCCACAAGAGACAACACACGACAATGAGCAATTCCGCCAGCCGCCAGGGCGTATCACCTTCCCATCAAATTCCTCTGCACCCTGTTCAGGATAAAATCTATACCCGGAGTTTTTCAGGCTTTTACCGGAACCTTCGCCTCGCTGGTGGCACCTTTCTCTTTTTATTGTTTTTTGGCACGGCCTGGATCAATATGGGGGGGAAGCAAGCTGTGCTGTTTGATCTTTCTGCCCGACAGTTTCATATCTTTGGCACGACCTTCTGGCCCCAGGACTTTATTTTACTGTCCTGGCTACTGATTATCTGCGCCTTCGGGCTGTTTGCCATCACTGTTTTCGCAGGCCGTATCTGGTGTGGTTACACCTGTCCCCAAAGCGTTTTTACCTGGGTTTATATGTGGGCTGAAAGGCTTACCGAAGGAGAAAGAAATCAGCGTATCAAGCGTGACAAAGAACCTTTAAATAAAGAGCAACTCCTCAGAAAACTGGCTAAGCACAGTCTTTGGCTGCTAATTGCCTTTATCACCGCATTGACTTTTGTTGGTTATTTTACCCCTATTCGCGGACTTATGCCTGACCTCATATCGTTGCAAGTCAGTGCCTGGGGTTCTTTTTGGCTGCTCTTTTTTACTCTGGCCACTTACATCAACGCTGGCTGGCTGCGTGAGCAGGTATGCCTTCATATGTGCCCTTACGCGCGTTTTCAAAGCGTGATGTTTGATAATAACACGCTCGTTGTTGCCTACGATAAAGCCCGTGGCGAATCACGGGGAGCAAGAAAGCGTAATACCGACCCTAAATCTCAAGGCCTCGGTGACTGTATTGACTGCACGGTATGTGTACAGGTTTGTCCAACCGGGATTGATATTCGTAATGGATTACAGTATGAGTGCATTGGTTGTGCTGCCTGCGTGGATGCCTGCGACAGCATTATGGATAAAATGGGTTACGAAAAAGGTTTGATTCGTTACACCACCGAGGCAGAACTCTCTGGTGGAAAAACCCGTTTACTGCGTCCCCGTCTGATCGGTTATGTCGCTTCATTACTGGTAATTTTTGGCCTGTTTATGTGGTCTCTGAGCACCCGTCCCTTGCTGGAAATGGATGTCATGCGTGACCGCAACACGCTCTACCGGATAACAGCAGATAACCACATTGAAAATATATACCTGATAAAAGTTGGCAATAAAACCAACATACGGCAAACACTGAACCTGACAGTAGCGGGCATCAAAGGTTTGAGTATCCCTGAAAATACTCCTATTGTCGTAAATCCTGGTGAACGGGTTGATTACCTCTTTAAAGTACAGGCGCCTGAAGTTGAGGGTGCGCCTGACAGCCAGGCTATTACCTTTACTCTTCAGTCTTCTGACCCGGCGATACCTCCTGTAGAAACTGAAAGCCGCTTTATGGTGCCCTTTACCCCTCAGAATAAGACAGGTTTTTAGCGATGAAACAACCCGCGGACTCCTTCACGCCCTGGTATAAAGAACCCTGGCCATGGTTAATCATTGGCATTATGGGTGTGACCGTATGCTGGGGCATATTTCAGGTTGTATTTACCTTCAGTAATGCCGACAGTGTCGTGGTAGATGACTACTACAAAAGCGGTAAAGCCATTAACAGGGATCTGACCCGGGATCAGAATGCCAAAACACTGGGTATAATTGCCAACATTGTTATCGATGACCTACTTGGAGAAGTGCGTGTCAAGCTCAGCGGCCCGGAAGAAAACCTGCCAGAGCAGTTAAAATTCAGCCTGTTGTCACCCGTATCTGAAAACAAAGATAAGCTGATTACCCTTAACCGCTCTGTGTCTGGTGAATATGTAGGACAACTCTCAGAAGAAGTGACGGGTGTCTACTATGTCCAGTTGGAGACTATCAATGAACCTATCCCTGAAGTTGGTTATGAAGCTGGCTGGCGTTTGAATCAAAAAATGGCTATTTCCCCTGGCATCACGCTGACCTTGGGCAAGTAAAGGTACCAGCGCCATGTCTGACACTCGCTGTTATCACTGTCAGCTTCCCATCAATGGGAAGCCTTTGTTTCATGCCTGCGTTGCTGGTATTGATCAACCCATGTGCTGCCCTGGCTGCATGGCCGTGACGGAAGCTATTATTGCTGGCGGGTTGGAAAAATATTATCAACACCGTACTGATAGCGCGCAACAGGGAGAAGGTCTTAGTGACACGCTTAAAGGTGAGCTGTTAATTTATGACAGGGATGATCAACAGGCTGATTTTGTCTACTCCAAAGAAAATGGCCTTAAACAGGCCAACCTGTTAATTGAAGGTATCACCTGCGCTGCCTGTATCTGGTTATTGGAAAAACACCTGACTCAAATTACGGGCGTGAAGTCCGTGCATGTTAATCTGAGCACCCACGAAGCACAAATTACCTGGTCGTCCGATGCCCTGCCGTTGAGCGTTATAATGCTCAATATTTATCGCGTTGGCTATAAAGCTTATCCCTGGCGTGCAGACCGCCAGGACGCTTTACTCAAAAAAGAAAATCGTCGCTTTATTCGACGCCTGGCTGTGGCGGGTATTGGCGCCATGCAAGTAATGATGTATGCCATTGCCCTCTATTCAGGTGCTATCAGCAATGATATGAGTGAAAACTACCGGGACTTTATCCGCTACGTCAGCGCCATTGTTGCCACCCCTGTCATTTTTTACGCAGCCATGCCGTTTTTTAAAGCGGCCCTGCGCGATCTTAAAACCCGCCATCTCAGCATGGATACGCCTGTTTCCATTGCCATTGGCGGCGCTTACATCGCCAGCCTTTGGGCGACTTATACCGGCAGCGGTGAAGTCTATTTTGATTCTGTGTGCATGTTTACTTTTTTTCTGCTCACAGGTCGCTATCTTGAACTGAAAGCCCGTCATGCTACGGCAATTGCCTCACGGACACTGTCACAATCACTCCCTGCCAGCTGCCTCAAATATGATGGTAGTCAGTGGGTTCGCGTTCCTTTGAGTGATCTGAAAGTTAACGACAAAGTAAGAGTACTTCCTGGCGATAGTATTCCCGCAGATGGCATTCTCATTCAAGGTAGAAGTAGCATTGATGAATCAATGCTGTCAGGTGAGTTTATGCCTGTGGGCAAACAAGTCGGCGATAAAGTCCTCGGTGGTAGTATCAACAAGGACAATACCATTGAAGTAAGGGTGACGCATACTGGCAATGAAACACAAATGGCCAGTATTGTCGCTCTGCTTCAGCGGGCGCAACAGGAAAAGCCTGCCATTGCTAAAATTGCTGACCGGCTTGCGGGTTGGTTTGTCCTGGCAGTGTTGGTGGTCGCCTGTACCGTTTATGTCTACTGGACAGGTAAATCGCCGGAAAATGCCTTCTGGATTACGTTGTCTGTGCTGGTTGTTACCTGTCCTTGCGCGCTGTCACTGGCAACACCCATGGCGCTGACAACAGCGACAGGCGCACTGCATAAAGCCGGACTTCTGGTCACTCGTGGTCATGTGCTGGAGGGACTTAATAACACCCGTCATATTATCTTTGATAAAACGGGCACCCTGACACAGGGTAATCTTGTGCTGGCCGAGATACTCCCTTTTCCAACGATTACCCATAACCCGCAGATACTGACGGAATTAGCCGCTGCCCTGGAAGCCCATTCTGAACACCCCATAGCCAAAGCCTTCAGCCATGCGTTTTCTTATACCCCATTTCAGGCAGAACACATAATCAACCACACGGGCAAAGGTCTTGAAGGTATCATTGAAGGCCAGTGCTATCGTATCGGAAAGCCGTCGTTTGCGCTGCAAAAAAAAATATTGCCAAATCCACCGGGTGAGGGTCAATGGCTGTTATTGAGTTGTGAAAACAACCCTCTTTGCTGGTTCCGTATTACAGACAGCTTAAGGCCGGAAGCGACATCTACCATTGATGCCTTAAAAGCCACCGGTCGAAAAGTCTCACTCCTCAGTGGTGATCAGGAACCGGTGGTCGCCACCGTGGCTAAAACATTGGGTATTGAGCATTGGGTATCAGAAGCCAGCCCGGCTGATAAACTGGCATTTATCCGCCAATGTCAATCGCAAGGCGACAAAGTGTTAATGGTAGGTGATGGCATTAATGATGTCCCTGTGCTGGCCGGTGCGGATATATCCCTTGCCATGGGAAATGCCTCTGACCTGGCACGCACCAGTGCTGATGCGGTGTTGCTATCGATGGATTTACGACGTTTGCCAGAGACTTTTGCGTTAACAGGTAAAACCCGCAAGATCATTCGGGAGAATCTGGGCTGGGCGCTTCTGTATAATGTCATCGCACTGCCACTGGCATCTGCTGGCCTGATTGCTCCCTGGATGGCAGCGACAGGCATGTCACTGAGTTCATTGATCGTAGTCACTAACGCATTACGGTTAAATCGGCCTGTTAGCAACAAAGCAAAAGCTTCAGCGATTATCGTACAACACCAGCCGTTAAAGGTTTCATAATGGAAAGCCTGATTATTCTTATTCCACTGGCACTGATTATTGTTGCGCTGGCTGTCGGTATTTTTTTCTGGGCTGTGGATAATGAACAGTTTGATGACCTGGAAGGGCCAGCCCACAGTATTTTGTTTGATGACGACATTGTAAAAAAAAACGGACCTTATGATCAGTAACTTACCACTTCTTATTTCCGCCTTTACACTTGGCTTGTTAGGCAGTGCCCACTGTATTGGTATGTGTGGGGGTATTACTTCAGCCCTTAGTTTGTCAATTCCTAAAGAAACCCGGATGCCTTCTTTATTATTAATGTCTGGATACCACTGGGGGCGAATCAGTAGCTACGCTGTAGCGGGTTTTGTGCTGGGGGCAGCAGGCTGGTTTCTGGGCGACAGCAGCGCAACACTGAAAATGTCCCTTCGTTTTATTGCTGGTGGCATGCTGGTTGCCATGGGACTCTATTTGTCCGGGCTTTGGCGCGGTCTGACCCGGCTGGAAAAGGCGGGTAGCCTGTTATGGCGATATATACAACCTGTAGCGAATCGCTTATTGCCTATTCGCAGTTTACCACGGGCAATGGCGGTGGGCGCGTTATGGGGCTGGCTACCTTGTGGTCTTGTTTACAGTACGCTCATATGGTCTGCCAGCCAGGGAGAGCCACAACTTTCCGCATTGCTCATGTTGTGTTTTGGGCTTGGCACAACACCTGCTGTTTTGCTTACCGGGCTATTTTCCAAACAGCTAAATGTCTTTATTCAATCACAATGTACCCGAAACATTGCGGCAGCCATGATGGTGGCATTTGGGCTATGGACAATGCCCGGACCGCATACGTCTGTGATAATGCATTTACTCCATCACCATTAGCGGCTGTTAGAAACCAAGGCTTGGTAATGCTTGCAGTACTATCGTCAGTCTGAAGGCCAAGGTGTTAAACCGTTTAGCATTGCGCAAAGGTCGCCAAGAACCAATGCGCGCTGTGATCAGATGGTTTACTTTATTCATTCACTGATCGCGGTCAACCTTGTTGGTGCTGTTGGTACTGGTCGACACCCGTTTTTCTAGTACTGATATTTAATTTGTCGCGATAGAGCTCTCCATGGGTTACATCAACCATAAAATGGCCAATATTTTTTTCAAATTCTATTCCCGGTGCCTCCCCTGCGTGCTTGTACCATCTAAATGAGCCGACAACCCTTTGTGTATCATTGTTTATCACATTGAAACTCTGCGCGCTTGACCTGAACCAACAGGATTTACCACCGGAGTCAAAATATATATCCATGGAGGTAGGACCCGCCGCAAAAAGAGCCTTGGTTGAACTGGGAGTCACGCTATGCATGCATTTACCCTTCCCATCGGTTTCAATTGTGAAGCCTTTTATCGGGTAAGCGCCTCCCGTTTGCAATGGCCGCATTGTATTTTCAATTTGGATGTAAGACCTTTTGCAATAAGCCTTACCCACGACGGATAAGCTCAAGAGCAGTGTAGTAAAGATAAGTAATTTGTTCCCCATGAACTTTCTAGTCCTTAAGGTAGACTTCGCACTCATGATACACTCCTGCCGCCCATGACTAAATACTATAGTGCAGACGGTTTTTCAGCGGACTCAATAATAGGCAGTCTTAACGATCTGTGTGTAGCGAAGTCCGCCAGACAAGGGAAAGAAAACATCGCTTTAGTGAGACAATAGTGGTTATGGTGAACGACAAAAAGCGATTTTTAGTCCCTTTTTTGGCCGTCGCAGTAGCAGCAAGACTTTTAAGATGGCCTCCAAAAAAAGCATCAAAGACGACGAGGAAAATTTAAAAACGTGACTATCTTCAGGATGCTTTTCATTTGCCAGTATAGTTCAAAATCAGGCAGTGGGTCAGATGTATGGGTGAGCGTAGATAGCAATGCCAAATACCACTTTTTCCACTCTTCCCACTCTTTCCACTCTTCCCACTTTATGCTTTTCGATTTGCAGATTTCGCTCATAAACGCCCAGTCATCGTCATCAGAATAAAAGCGGCTAATACCAAAAGGTTTAAGCGCTGAAAAACCTCATCTTTCCGTTGGCCAAAACATAAGAAAGCACGACACCGCTATTATGATCTATCACCCAAAATTACAACTAAATGGACAAAGGTTAAGGTGATTGGAAGACGTGAAAAGTCGTATTTACTCTCTATTTAAAGTCGTATTTACTCCCCATTGACAAAACTGGGCGGTAACTCGCCAAGGTATTCAAAGATTACTGACAATTCTTGACGCTTTCCACCATGTTGATGTCTGCCACCAGGGTCTATACTACGGCAGCACCGACAACATTAACGTAAAATCAATAGGTCTCATTCGGATGAGAAAGCGCTGTACCCAGCTTACGGCCGCACTGCTATGCGCTCAGAGCTTAAATAGCTTCGCCGACATTATTATTCTGAGCAATGGCGATCAGATCACTGCCAGCATTGCTTCTATTGAAAGCGACACGGTGGCAGCAAAAAGTCCGATTTTCGGAAAACTGACAATTCCCGTATCCGGCATCCACAGCATTCAGTTTAAAGGTTCTTTCTGGGTGCGCATGAAAGGGCAACAAAGTTTCCGGTTCATTACCTTTGATGACCAGTCTCCTTTCTATTCCCTTAATCGCGCTAAGAACGGCGGTAATGCAAAAAACCTCTGCGCTATTGCTGAGTTGACAACGAAAAAACCAGTACTGCCCGCAAAGCCCAAGAAGGCCGCGAAAGTGACGGTAAAACCCCCTGAGCCCTTTATTGGTAGTGGCGTGGCAGGCTCTACCAAAACCAGCGTAATTACCGCAGATGACCTGGCTAAGGCACCTGAGAATGTTTGGTTGTATACAAACCATTTATCAGGCTACGCCAACCTGGAAGATATCGGCAAGCAAGATACCAAAAAATTTACCCTCAGCGCGTCAGGCAAACACCAGGCGCGTAATACCAAAAACCGGAATACTATAAATTGGACAGCGCAGAATGCGAAGACTAATGAAAATACCGATGAAACCTACAAGCTGGATTACGGTTATAACTATTTCCGCACAGACAAAATGTTCTATGCGCTGAATGCGTCCTACAGTCATGATGATACAACGACCCCTTTTAAGTTAACCACTGTCAATGCCGGTGTCGGTTACCAGTTCTATGACAGCGATTTTTTGTCACTGTCACTTGAGGCCGGTCCCGGTTACAGTATTGCTAACTATCGAACAGAAGCAAGCAGCACTTCGCCTTCTGTCTATACAAAGCTGAGCTACAATCAAAAAATTACGGATGTTCTTTCTGTTTATGATGACACTAATTTTCACTGGTTGAGTGAAGAAAATTCGATAAAATTCGATGGTAAAATCGGGCTAAAATATCTGATCAGGACAAACCTTTGGTTGGAGTTGGCCCATAACTATACATGGACGAATATACCCGGTGATGGTTATGAAAAATACAATGGCAATATGAAATTTGGTATAGGTATGGATTGGTAGAAAATGAAGCATATTACCCTGGCAGTATTGGCTGCTACTTGCATTGCACTGGGGGCTTATTGTTTGAAGCTTAAAAGAACATTGGATGATTTTCAGTCTGTTGCCGTTAAACGATTCGACTGCTCTAAACCTTCTGAAGACCCACTGGTTAGCCTGTGGTGCCAAATCAACAAACAATACGAGACAAGTCCCCTTGCCGGTCTTGCGGGTAAAGACGAGCCGGTTTCACGCGATGAGTATATTAATGGCTGGGTCTCTATTGTTCAGCGACAACTACTATCCCCGGAAAACCCTGGTCAAAGTCAACAGCCGGGTGCGTCATGGCTGGCTGGCCAGCGACAAGCACATAAAGCCTTTCAACAATACCTTGATAACACCATTGCTAAAACCATTATCACTCCCCTCCAGCAAAGCGCGTCCTCAACGCTGAGCCTGTTCATCAAAGAAGCTTATGAACAGGCGCGACTGGACAATGCTTCACCGATTGGTGAAGTCCAGTTTACCTTCGGCTATCTGATAGGCCGACTTGCCGCTTTTGAACAACCCCAGCGCCTGGATATTCTGGCAAGTCCGGCAACCACCGTTGACACGCTGAAGGCTATGAGTGACAAAGAGGCGCAAAAAATACAGACAGATGCCATGACGAAAAGTTTTGCCGAAGGGCTTGAAGCAGGCATTTATGACACAATGATACAACTACAAAGAACAATCAAGCCGGGGCTTCAGTCGCTGGCCTCAACTCCCCTTTCATCTCACCCTTGAGATCGGCAGAGTCGTTCTGGTTTTTGATGTGTCCAATCATTTGATCAAGGGGGCTTTCATTGAGTTCAAATTAGCCTGTCCGAGAATAGACTACCCTACTACGGTTGCGATAAATTGGTCTAAAAATTCCTGCTTCTTCGTCAAATAGCCCCACTATTATCCTCAGAAGCAGAAATTTTTATCCTCAATTTCTCGCAATCCTCGCTAAGGGCGCTATTCTCGGTCAGGCTCCTGGCTGCTGTCAATCGATCGGCTCTATCTCACTGTATAGCTGTCCCTGCTGTCGCTGCTCCTCTTCCTCCTGGGTTTCAAGCATATCTTCCTCCACAACAGGTAATACTTCATCAATGGAAAACATCAACGAAGAAGGCACTGAGTAGTTGGGCACATTATCGTAACTGAACACTGAGTAATACTTGGGGATATTGGGGTTGCCATAATCATCAAAAGTATACTCATCAGGCCCCGCATAGAGCTTTACGCCATCAAGAGGAGAGCGAGGGGGGTGGAAACGGTTACGCACGACATAGCAACCAACAAAATCTCCGTCGTCAGGATTCACCCAGGTCAGCTTTACCTTACCTTTATCTATCACTGCTGACAGTTCCGCCGGAGCAGGCAATGGCTTTTTGCGGCGCTCAATATAGTTAATTACCAATTGTGCCTGATAAGAATCACCTTCACTGTGCCAGTCAATAATGGCATTTTGTTCTTTTGACGGCGTTGTTGGGCGAACAATAAGATAAACGGGTTTGGCGTTTGCCTGAAGCTCTTCTAAAATTGCACGACAATAGCTGTCAAACATAAAATTATGGGTAGCATTTTCTCGCAGTTGTGTATTGCTAACTTCATACCCCACATACTCAATTTGCTGACGGCTTTGTACATTGGCATAACCCAGCTCTTCCAGCTCCGCCAACTCAATGGTAAAACGGATATCCTTGCGGGTTTTGAGCTTATTTTTTGCCCTCAACTGAACACAGGCTGACGTAACAACTGTTCGCTCAGAATCAGGCAGGCCATTAAGGTCAAAACGCAAGTGACCATAAACCTTATCGCCGTTTTTATCGAAGCCCGATTTTAAGGTGCCCGGATACACCTCTTTTTTATTAATGGTATGGATAGCAGACGGCTCCAGACTGATCTGCTGGCTATCTCGGGTATAAATAATCTCCAGATTTGGTCGATAGTGTATACCTCCGCCAAAACGACCATAACCAATATCAAACTGCATCATTTGGGAATCGTTACCTAAAGGCAATATTTCAGGCCCTTCCAGGCGAAGGAGAAGGCGACCTCCATCCATCTGCTGCTGCAATATACGGCGCTCAACCTCCGTAAATAACCACTGCGTCCATATACCCTGTGTCAATCGATCCGATTCAATCGCAGCGCCGAGTGTTTGTACAACAGTGGCGTTGGCGATTTGGTCATAACAGGTAATATCACTGATCTCACTGGCATCAAGAATAGAAACCGACCACTCTCCGTATTTTTCAATTTTTGCATTTACACGGTTCATGGGATAAAGGGAAAACGCCGCTTTTTTCAGACGAGCGTCACAAGGGAACTGATCCATATTAAAAGCAATCACCCCATAACAGCAGCCTTTATTTTTGTTCACACCCACAAACAGTGAATTATGTCCGAAGTGCCCACTATTGAGAGGTGTCGTTTTTTCACCAACATAACCCACTTCTTTTTTCAAAGGAAACAGTGTATGCAGGAATTCATCCTTCGATAGTCGGGTTCTGAGCTTCAATACAGGCGCAAAGGGTGACTTTATGCCTGTTACCCGGTCAACAGCGCGGATATGGTAAAAGTAGCGCTGCCCACTTTTGAGTTGGACATCCGTGTAGCTCAGCGAGCGTATTTCCGCTATGCAGTTATCTCTGGAGCAGGGGCTTTTCGCATGCTCACTGCGAAAGAGTTCAAAGTATATATCGGCTTCACTGTCATGCTCCCATCTAAATGTGATATCGGTAATGCCTATAGCTTCCGCAGTAAAGTTTGCTACACGCCCAGGCGCATGTTTGGAGTAATTTATAGCTGACTCCAGCGCAGATACCAGGGCGGGGATATTCTCATCGACACTCTGGGACATATTTACCAGATAATCTGGAATATTTCGCGTACCCACTTCTACAACTGTGGCAATAATTCCCTGATTATAATAATATTCACGACCACTGCCGTTAATCAAGTTGAACGGTGGTTTACCCCGATGAATACCGTATTGCCGCCCTGTCACTTTTCTGATTTCACTTGCCATATTAGCGCAGAGCATATTCAGATCAGCACCTTCTACTTCTTCTTCATGATTAAACTTGTGCGCCGGGAAAAAAACATTACCCTGTGAATGATAATCCAGAGCAATGGTAATATTCGTATGACTATCGACAAATTGCTTGATCGCAAGGGTTTCCGGTTCTGAGAAAGCTTCAGGGCCACCGTAGATATTTGACCCGGTATCATTGCTTTTACGAAAATGTACAGAAAAGTTACGGTTCAAATCGACCCCAAAAGTGCCATCCCCATTATCACGGCGGTTCTTGCGCCAGAAGGAAAAGTGGCGTCTGGAGTATTCAAACCCGTCGGGGTTGAGGCATGGCACCATATACAACGTATTTCGAGTCAATGCGCTGAGCAAGCGGGGGTTGATTTTATAATTGTTAATGATGTATTTAACAAACTTAGTGGCTAACTCAATACCTATCCACTCTCGCGCATGGATCGTACCAGTGTATAATAATGCTGGTTTCTCATCAGCATAGGCAACATCCTGAGAAATTGTCACCATCATAATAGGGCGACCTTCCCAGGTCTCTCCAATACTTTGCAACCGGATAAGATCTGGGTGATCCCCCATGGCTTGTTCCAGGAAATCAATGGTTTCCTGATAAGAGGTATATTGCTGTTTCATAGAATCAGGTACTTTTCGTTTATTATGTGTCGTATATATACCTATAATAAACGCCTACTAATAATAAATCGATGGCATCCAGATATTAACAGATGGCGACGTCTATATTATCCATAATAATGGCTATGAGCCTGTCGGACTTAAGACAATTTCGGCCTAAAATCCAGAAAGTGCGGCCAGAATTTCCGATCAATTTGCTTAAATAGGTCAACTATTCGCACAAATTGATCGAAAATTCTGACTCGCTCTACTGAATTTTATGCTCGAAAGCATAAGTCCGACAGGCTCCTATAAAATACGAGAAAGGCTGCCGTTCTTTCCGGTCAGGGAAAGAATGTGAACAGCCTTTAGGCCAGTCAGTCACTCCCACTAAAAAACCGGCGTTAATCCATTAACAGGTTTTCAGGTGAAGTTCCCAGCGCTTCATAATATTAGTCAGGCGCTTTACCTTAATATTTTTTACCTGAGTCAATAACTGAGGGTCATTTTGCAGGGCGTCAATCACCCCCGGCAAACCAAACTTTGCCATAATTAGCTTGGCTAGATTTTTACTGACTCCCCTGGCATCAGCCAGCAACTCAACCATACCTGACTCAGTAAGCGCAAAAGTGGGTACTTCTGTTTTCACCTTCTTTATCACCACTTTTGGCAAAACGACCTGACTATGCACCAAAGCTGGCGTCGAGGCTTCCTCAATCCCGGTATCTGACGCCTGCTCTTGTTGCCGCAAAAACTGCTCAGCCACCGACATTAACTTCAGACTTTCTTTATGTGAGCCAACAACAGAAGAATGTGAACCAGCAATAGAAGACGCCGCGTAATTATCCTGACGATTCCAGATTTCACTGGGCCATTCTTCAGCACTTTTATTACGTGTATTAAGCATAGGATAACCATCATCATCCAACGCCTGAAAGTTTTCACAGGTATCCGTTATTGTCTGAATATCCTGATGTTGACTAAAGGTAATATTACGCATAGTACGAAGGACAGTAGAGGAGATTTTACCCAGCTCTTCCCAGTTATACAGGGGGATATGCGGACAAGGAATCCTGCCATCAGACAGCTTCCACATCAGGTACTGACCAATCCAGTCACGAATATAAGGGAATGCGGCAAAGGCGGTCGCGCATTCCAAAATGCGGTATTCATTGTCAAAACTTACCGCAATGTCACACGCCCAGTACTCAGCATTTGCCGCTTTAGACGCGCGCGCTGCCACTTCCAGCGCTTCTTCAGGGACATTCATATAGTCCATGCTGCCCCCCTGGGAAGTGTTAGTCAGCCATTCACCTTCAGGAGGACGACGCCAGAACGCACACACAGGCTTGTGACCAATTAGCATGATACGAATATCGGCTTTCATCGGTACAAAGTCCTGCAGATACACCGGGTAGTAATGCTTTTCGGCCAGCAATTCCAACGCCTCAGCTTCACTATCAACCTTATGGACGTAGTAACCTCCGTAGTTAGAGGGGCCATAGGAGCGTTTGATAATTTTAGGAAACGTCGCCGTCCTCATGAACGCCTTTGCTTCATCCATTTCATAAAAAATATGCGTTTTCGGTATGGGAAGACGGTACTTTTCACAGAAATGGGTCACATTTTCCTTGGATTTGTTAGCGAACTGGGTATCCATGGAAGGTATAAACCTTACATGGGGCAGCTCACGGGCAATCTCACGAAATTTTTCATAGGCTGTGGCAGGAATGTTACCGATCAGCACATCAATTTTTTTGCGCTTCACCTCTTCAATAAAACGCTCAGCGTCATTACCCCAGTGGTATACGACAGTCTCTATTTTATTAGGCCAGTCTTTAAAATTTGACTTATCAAAAAAACGCAGAACATGATCAAGGTAAAGCAGCCCTATCGTCGGCAGTTTTTTATCAGCGGACAGCATATACAGGCTCCTTGGTTTCCTTAGGTTCTTCAGGCGTTTTATGCAATTTATTCACAGTTACCTTTCTTTCAATAAGGTCAACGATTTTTTCAATTTTGTTATCGTTGAAGTTCAAGCCAAATTCTTCCTGCTCAGGCGTCGCAAACGCGGGAATACCATTGACTTCCAGTACGACATACTGCTCACGTTCCTGATCATAAATCAGGTCAACACCGGCAATCTCAAGACCCGTCACTTTGGCCGCTTTCACTGCCAGCTCAACAATTTTGTCGTTGGGCTCGCGCATAATCACATTACCACCGCTGGTGATATTGGTTTTCCAATCATCCTTTGGTGCTTTTCGACCGTAACAGCCAACAAACTGACCATCAACAATATCAATCCGGTAATCACTGTGGTCGTTGGTCACATAACGCTCAACAAAGAAATGCTGAGCCACCAGTTGGTTGATAAATGGCTGGAGCATTTCCAATGCAGACTCGCTCTCAAGGCGGACAATCCCCGTCCCCCCCCAGCCATCCGTGGGT
>NZ_JAVLSP010000033.1:0-38339 GCF_031528575.1 Candidatus Sororendozoicomonas aggregata | reverse complement strand
TTAGCAAATAGAACCACTATTCACTAAAAATTTCCGACTTTTTATCCTCAATTTTCTGCCATCCTCGCTACGGGCGCTATTCTCGGACAGCCTCCTAGCGACGTTAATATAACAGACACCGTTTAACTACAGTGTGCTATTCAAAAAAAACAGGTGAAAAGTGTAATTTCTGTAGGCTTTTATCTTCGATAGAGTAAAATTGACAGATGAATTCTGTCACCAGGCGGAACCTCATCATGACAAAACATGTCTGCGAAACATGCGGAAAAAAATTCACCAGAAAAGACAGCCTCAAAAGGCACTCTTTAAAACATACCAGTACGACACCTGCCCATGAAAAATATATCTGCGAAATATGCGGAAAAAAATACGCTAGACAAGATAACCTCACCAGGCACGCTAAAAAACATACCGGTACGGAACCTGTCCATAAATGCCCTCATTGCCCGAAAATTTTTGGCCAATCCTCTTCTCTCAAAATCCACGTAAGAACGCACACGGGTGAGAGACCATTTGCTTGTCCTTTCTGTCAAAAAAGTTTTAAAACAAGAAGCTATCTCAACGTCCACATAGATTTCCACAAGGGGGCGAAACCCTATCTTTGCGATGTATGTGGCAAAGCTTTTACTACTTCTGGCAGTCTTTCCAACCACTCAGCAATCCATACCGGGCAAAAACTGTTTGGTTGCAGCGCTTGTGATAATCGGTATGCTCAAAGAGCCGGTGCCTGGAAGCACATAAAAAAAGATCACCCTGACGTTAATGCTAAAGTAACCACAATCCAAACCAGTGAGCGATTAGGCAATGGCGGCACCGTTGACTGCACAACCCATAGGTTCGAAGGCACTGGCATAGAGGTATCCAAAGTAACTTCTGACCAGGCCACTGTCTATGTCAGAACTGAAAGAGGGCCTTGCGGAGAGTTGGTAACTGTTTCGCAAAGCGAACAACCACCTGTTACAACCTTCAATCTCCAATCACCGCTTGATATTTTAGCTGGCGTAGCATTAGCTGACGCAGGCTTAACCGGAGATAACTTTGAAGATTGACACCGTTCCAGACAAGTCCGGTTCCTGGTAGCGGCTGGTAGTTATTATTCTGAACACACTCTACATACGACATACGACTTTAATATATTCACTAAAGATCAACTAAAGCTCTCATTTAAAAGCTGCCTATGTGAGAATCATGCTGATTTCCGAGTATTAGCTAAGAAGCAGTCTTAAAAGTCTGCTTCTAAGTTTCAGACGCCCGGCAATCCGGGCAAAGAGCGGGTAGTTGAGACACTGCCACTGGCCGTTGGCTACGAGAAAAGTACAAATGATTCGTCGTCAGTTATGCTGGGCTTGCTACTGCCCGAAACGCCTTTAACTGTCTTGAGGTAATAGGCATAATGCTTTTACTGTGGGTATAAGAAAATTTGAATTAAATTATATAAAACTTTGATTTTTATTATTTGGTCATTGTAAGTAGTATTTTTACATTGTTTTTTTGTTGAGAATAACGCCAATGGAAGCCATACAACACTCTCCTTCGTCAGATAAAGCAAAGTCAGGAGGCGTGGTTGACAAACTGAGTCGAGTGCCGACGCCTATGGGTGGCCTTGCGTTAGCCATTGCCAGTCTGGGAGGTTCCTGGGCGATGGTGAGTCCCGAGTACGGTACACCCCTGAAAGTGATCACTGCCCTTATAGCCGCAATATTGATTGTCAAGATACTGCTCAAGTATTTGTTGCATTCCCACATGCTAAAAGAAGAGCTGGCGCATCCGGTGCTGGCAAGTGTTATGCCAACCTGTGCGATGTGCGCCATGGTAATCGCACAAGTGTTGCTTCCTTATATGCCGGTGTTTGCAAAAGGCTTGTGGTTGGTTGCTGTTATCTGTCATGCCTTGCTGTTTGCCAGTTTTATCGTACACCGGGTCATTGAGTTCAAAATGGAGCATATGGTGCCTAGTTGGTTTGTTCCGCCGGTAGGCATTATTGTGGCGGCGGTCACCAGTGTGGGTATGGGGCATGAAACCCTGGTGTATGGCCTGTTTGTATTCGGTCTTGCCTGTTACTTTATCAAGCTGCCCTTTATGCTGTATCGTCTGCTGTTCCGTGGTGCCATTCCTGATGCCGCATTGCCAACATTTGCCATTATGGGGGCGCCAGCAAGCTTATCCCTGGCAGGTTATTTAACCATTAGTGACAACCCTGAGCCGTTGTTGCTGGTCATTTTGACACCGCTGGCTATTTTTATGACAGCGCTGGTTTTCATGGCTTTTATTCGCCTGTTACGCTTGCCGTTTTCTCCGGGTTACGCCGCCTTTACCTTCCCTGTGGTAATCAGTGCAACAGCGCTGTTAAAGCTAAGTGCCTGGCTGAGTTCTCAGAATCTAGACTGGGCGGCTGAGAGAATTGCTCGTCTGGGACAGTTGGAACTGTTCATTGCAACGGTTATTGTGTCCTATGTGGCCATATGTTACTTCTATCACTACTTGCTCAAGCCATTGACCAAAAACTAAACAACAGTGAGGCTGAGCAAGGCAGCGTTAAGACTGCTTCTAACAGTAATGGCTGCCATAGAAAAAAGACAGCCTGTCAGTAAGGTAGGTTCAAGAATTGTCGAGATCAACGTATCTGATTCGTGAGCCTTTCGTTAAAAAGCGACAAAATTGTAATCAAGCCACATGCGAAGATCGTTACGCTTGCCGTAGCCGATTTCCTGGCGGACACTGTCGCTGTTTTTGTAAAGACCGTATTGGGCCTTAACGCTCAGCCCTTTTAAGGGTGCTTGGTTGAAGGCGTAAATAGCAAGAAAATCATGCTCATGTTCTCTGCCTTTATCGCCATTTGATAATTGAATACCGTGACCATAAGTGAAGAAATAACCGAGGGTCAGGCCGTTGAGGCCTGTCTTGGTAAAGTCATATTGACCACCCACAGTATAAGCCTGCTCACCATCATAGAAAAAATCTTCGGCAAAGGCCGTCGTGGGAACGTCCCATATGCCATGGGTGTTTTTACCAAAATCGTAATAATAACGACCCAGCCCCAGACTGGACTTGGCTTTGGTTTTACTGACAGAGGCAACAAGCGTCCATTCCATTAATGCCAGTCGCGCATTCAGGCTGGTATTCTCAGCTTTGTCATCAAAGGCAGGGCTACCCCAGGCAGTGCCATTCCATAAATGCCCGTCTTTTTTGGTGACATAATAGCGTGCGTCAAGGGTAAGCCGCGTGTCCTGGGCAAGGTCAAAGGTATAACCCACGGTGCCATTATGGGCTTTCAGAAAGTCCTTGGAAAATGCGTTGCGGTATTGCAGTTTAACCCCATCGGCGTTATAGCCTAACTGAGCGCCAATGATATGATCAATGGGCCGATCGTCGAAGCTGACAAGCTTATGGAAACCGGCCTGGTTGCGAAGGGACATTTGGTCAACATAGACAAGACCGTAGTTAATTGCGTCAACCTTGCCCACAAGGTTATACCCAAACCAGGTACTCGGTACAGAGCGGGAGCGAGAGCTTGAAACCAGCGCGTTATAGATAAGTTGGCGGCCCGCGCGAAACTGCCCGCCAACAGCATCATCACCAAGTTTGGCTTTGATATAAGCCTGGCCGAGTTTTGCGACCCCTTCGTTATTGTCGTTCAACAGCTCTTTGCTGCCACCGCCACCATTTTCACGTTTGTTATCATTGGCCATGGATAATTTTTGCACGCCGTAATAGGACGCGTCAAAACCAATAACATCCCATGCATAGCCCGATTTAGCGTCAAGCCACAAGCTGCCTGTCCAGGCACCCGTTGTTTTGGTGTTGGAACCGTTTAAATACTCTTTTTTATCAATATCAAAATAGATGGAACGTAATTTACCATTGAGGCTACCTTCCTCAAAGAGTTGGCTCAGATCGCCTTGTGCGGTAGAAGCAATAATGGCGCAAATAGTGCCGGAAATGGCCGCACGGGTTAAAAGTAACTGTTTCTGCTGCATACTTTTTTATCCTTTTATCAATAAATTACTGAAATTCTTATTAATAAGGCCAAGATAATCCCCAGGGCATCCACTTTAAACGCTATGGAAGTCTTTGTTTCCCCTTTTTGTAGGTTGTAGGTGGGTGATTAAAGTGGGTTACTAATTGTGTGTATCACCTGTCAAGGCTCAGGGACGACAATAAAAACAAGATAGGCAAAAACACTGAGGAGTGTTGCACTTATGTGCTTTATTCGTGCTTTATTTTCATTGCTGAAACACATTATGAAGCTCTGGCATTTAATTAAATTCCATGAGCGTACAGTTTAATTGTATTTGTGTCAATTTAAGGTAAGGATTTTTATTGTTTTGCTTATTTTTTCATATAAATAATATTTTTACTCTAAAACATTATAACTATCAAAAAGCCATCATGATGTTTTTAAAATCCATTGCTAAACCTAGGAGGCTGTTCGAGAACAGCGCCCGTAGCGAGGGTCGCGAGAAATTGAGGATAAAATTTCTGCTTCTGAGGAGAATAGCGGGGCTATTTGATGAAGAAGCAGGAACTTTTAGACCAATTTATCGCAGCCGCAGTAACGCGGTCTATTCTCGGACAGGCTCCTAGTGTGTCTGATTTCGATTACAAGCTTATCTTTTGACAATAAGGCTATTTCATTTTCAACACTCTTCATATTAGAAATGTCCAGATTTGCATCCCACTCATCAAATAAATAAGTATCGGCTTCTGAGTCTTCAATTGCTGAATTGATTTGGAAAATCTTATCCTGCCCCGTAGAAGACGAAATAAACTCAGTTCCGATGTTTATATTTGGGGATATGTATATGGAGTTTTTTCTTATTTCTTTAATTTTTTTCATTAAAGAACTCTTACCAACACCATTGTCCCCTGTTATTGAGTAACGACCAATACACCCACTTTCTCCAAGTTTTGAAATCAAATCAGATATACTGATAGGTTTGTTGTTGGCGCAGTCGACAACCCTGATCATGCTGGTTTTTATTAACCCATTTATGTCTATATAATCCAAACTACTAACAAAACAATCAAGGTTTTTTAGCTTTTTGGATTTTAAAATTAATTGGCTTGTAAATGTTGTTGCCGCATGGATACTTTGAAAAAGCTGCAGTATTCTTGGAAGAACCGCAATTAATAAACCCATTGATTCAGCAGATAGCGCATAGGATGTATTTACAATATACATGATTATTGGTATTGATATAAGGACAGGGACGCATGAAATAACTTGCTCATAAATAGAGTACTTTTCTTTGTTTTTAAAGAATTCCTGGGATGTTTTATTTGATTTATCTATAGATTTTAGATAGTTTTTCTTTGTGCCAAAGAATATATTATCCCAAATAAAACCTATACTACCAATTGTTTTTAGTTGTGAGGACTGTATGCTGGAAGCAAGATTTTTTATCTTATTTTTTAATGCGACTACTAGGATTATTGATAGACTTAGTGATAAGAATAAAACGCTGGAAACTTCCAGGCCAAGTAAAGTAACGAAAGCAACTCCCGTGAATATTATATTAAAATATACTGCTGCTATTTCAACGAAAAAGAATCCAGCATCATCAATAGTATTTAGAGCTTCACTTCCTATCCATGAGTGAGTGTTCGTTTTATTTTTCTGTGTGTTAACTCCCTGACTTTTTTGGGTTAATGATAAAAAAACAGACTGATAGTACTTTTTCCACACTGAATTGGAAAGCTTTACTCTAAAAAACAGTGACGTTGCGCCTGAAATATAAACAAATATAATCAGTAAAAAAAACACTTCAATATAAAAAATTGACTCGTGGAAATCAGTAAAAATGGCCTTGCCAGCCATACCTATGGCGTAGGTTGAAAGTCCTACCAGTATTTGTTGCAGCAAAACCAAACCAATAGCAATCCAAAAAAATTTGCTCTTAAAAATAATCATTACTATGACAAAGCCTTTTTCAAAGTTCTTATATGGTGAGCCTAATGCAGGCGTATATTATCACAGTATTTATATCACATAGGTAAATATCACTTTGTCTCTAAACCTGGTAAGTCTGAGGCTTGATTAGCAAGGCTCAATTATTGCCAAAAATACTAACTTACTCAATTATTTTATTTTGATGATAAGCTGTAATCAGTTTATCGTAGAACCCCTGGTCACCGTATGAGAGTGCGGAACACGCTTTCTTTAAGGGGCGTAAATATATTTTTTCGATCATGTGCTGATACTTTGCCTGTGCCTATCATTCTAGACTGGTACTTATCGTCTATTTTTGACGCTATATCGAAAGCCTTCGATAAGATATCGCTAATTTCACGGTCATATATAAAGCATGATTCACTATAATTTATAGGCATTCCAAATAAAGCTTATTCTTCGAAGGAAAGTATATTCATGGGTTTCATATTCTGTGTTTCAGAATAATCTTTGATGGTTTCTTTAGACTCAGTGATCTCTTCTTCTTTCAAAGAAACTGCTTCAAGCTCTTTAGTGATATTTTTCATCTTTTTTCTTTTATATAGATTATTTTAGGCAATATTAAAAATAACCTATCGATAAGTGATTTTTATTGATGTAAATCAATAAGGCTGTATGTCGGTGTAAATATATCTATATTTTCATAGAAGGTAACTGTTCAAGTAGGGGGCAGACTCCCCCTGCCTGTATGGATCAATACCCGCAAGAAGACAAATGACGATTAACGCCTGGAACATAGCAACATTGTCTGCGCCTTCCTGCCGGGTTCTCAACCCAGCTCTGATTATCATTGATGCCTGCCCATGGCGCTAATGTAAACAGGAGTCCATTTTCTGGTAGATTCCCGCCTTCGCGGGAATGACGACTGTACGGGTATTAGCGCTTAACAGCACTAGTACATCAATTCAATGAGATTGACGTGTACCATCTCCGTTCATCCTGAACGGAGTCGAAGGGTGTTTGGCATGATCTATCATGGGCCGGAGTTTACGCCCTTCGACAGGCTCAGGGCGAACGGAGTGCAGAGGCTTATGATAACGACAACCCGCAAACTCATTGAAACCATGTATTAGTGTGGGAAAACTCTCCCCAGCATTGTTTGCTATTGGGCTGTTATAAACAGTACGGATATATAACCGATAAACCCTGCCAGCAACAGCGCGCTTTTATATTTTGGTAACTGACAAACAATACCCGTGGAGGACTTAAGCCCTGTGCCGGTATCCAGTGTTGGCTGTCGCTTGATGCTGCTATAAGAAATCAATGCCAGCAATAGCGCGAGTCCCACCATGGCGAAAACATCACGTTGCAATACGGCACTGTCCAACTCTATGCCCCCACCGATAATACCAGGGAGTGCAAGAACACCGAGCAAATTAAAGGTATTGGAACCCACCACCGTGGCCAGGGTTATATCAAACAAGCCTTTACGAACACTGGCAATGGCAGCGGCTAGCTCAGGTAAACTGGTTCCAAAGGCAATCACGGTCAGACCAATGATTAATTCACTGATACCCATGGAACGGGCCAGGCCCATGGCGCCCCAAACGAGTATTTGCGAGCTACCTAACATTAAGGCAAGCATCACCAGTGCTTCGATCCAGGCTCTGGAGGTACTGACCTTGAGCACAACCACATCTTCTGATGAGTCTTCATCTGCACCGGAAGCACGCGTCAAGTAGATGCAGTAGGCAAGCAGAGCCACGGCAAGAATAACGCCGTCGTTAAAACTCAGCAGGCCATCCCATAACAACGTAATGGTGATAGCCATCACGGCACCAAGCAGAGGGAACTCTCGAAACAATATACGCGGACTGACCACTAAGGGTGCGATTAAACCGGCAACCCCGAGTACTAACCCCACATTGATGGTGTTTGAACCCAGGGCGTTCCCTATGGAAATACCACCGGAACCGTTAAAAGCGGCAACAGAGGACACCAGTAATTCAGGTGCGGAAGTACCAAAGGCGACAATGGTCATGCCGATGGTCAGCATGGACATGCCCAGGCGAAAAGCCAGCGTAGAAGTGACTTCAATCAGCCGGTCGGCACTCCAGGAAAGAACAACAAAGCCGACAGCAATGGCGGCAATAAAAGACAGAATATCAGGCATAGGTTGTACATCTGAGGGCTTTTTACAGGCGACACGCACCAGGCCCTCATGCCAGCGCATACCACCTGAGTCTCACCGGGCAACGCTTTTACAACCTTTGAGGGTTGAAGAAGGTTGCCGCACACGCCACAGCCGGTGTTTTGTTGGCCAATGATTGTTGACGTACGCACCTGCAACGATAAAAAATCTGGCAGGCAGGCTACTCCCTCAGAGTAGAAAAACAGGAATTATAATGGCCACACCCAGAAAGTAAATAACGTAAAATAACCAAAATTGTTTGGAAACTTTCTCCGAAGTCGTTCATAACCTGCGCACTTTAAACTGACGCCCTTTGATTTTGCCCTTTTCCAGACGTTGCAAGGCTCTGCGTGCATACTCGCGGGTAATAGCAACATAGGCGACAAAATCGAAAACAGTGATTTTCCCTACTTGATCACCTGCAATAGCCCCTTCGCCGGTCAGGGCACCGAGAATATCCCCCGGGCGTACCTTATGCTTCCGTCCACCATCAATGCATAACGTCACCATAGGGGCAGGCTCAGGGTTTCCCGTATGTTTTTTCAATGTGTCAGGTGATAACCGTGTCAGCGCGCACTGGAGATAGTCACTGATGGCATCGAGTTTGTACTGTTCACGGGACGTATACAAGCTGAGTGCTTTGCCGCTTTTTCCTGCTCTGCCCGTGCGACCAATTCGATGAACATGTATTTCAGGGTCCCGGCTCAGGTCATAATTAATAACAGCCGCCAGATCATCAATATCCAGACCACGGGCAGCGACATCTGTCGCGATGAGCAGACGGCTACTGCGATTAGCGAAACGAACCAGCATCTGGTCACGTTCTTTTTGTGCTAAATCACCATGGAGTACCAATGGTTTGTATCCCTGTTCAAATAACACTGTGCCCACATCCTTGCAGGTTTTTTTAGTGTTACAAAAAATAACAGCGGATGAGTCGTGCAAATCCCCTAACAACTTAAGGAGCACCTCAGGTTTGTCGTTGTTTTCGGCCAGGTAAAACTGTTGGTCAATATGCGTATGTTGATCAGTGGCGCTGATGGTCACTTCTACCGGCCGTTTTTGAATATGTTGACTCAAACCGCGAATAGACGTCGGGTAGGTAGCGGAGTACAACAGGGTCTGTCGTTGTGAGTGAGTGTAGCTGACGATGGTATTGATACTGTTGATAAAGCCCATGTCCAGCATTCGGTCAGCTTCATCGAGCACTAACGTATTTACCTTTTTGAGGGACAAGGTGCCTTTACGAAGGTGGTCCTGAATCCGCCCCGGTGTTCCCACCACAATATGAGCGCCGTGGGCAAGGGAGCCAATTTGCGGACCAATGGGCTGACCACCACACAGTGTTACCACTTTTATATTTGGCAGATAGCGCGCTACCCGGCGGGTTTCTGAGGCAACTTGTGTTGCCAGCTCCCGGGTAGGGCAAAGCACCAGTCCCTGGCAGCAAAAATCCTCAGGGTGGATTCGGGTGAGCAGGTTAATGGCAAATGCCAGTGTTTTCCCAGAGCCGGTTTTTGCCTTGGCAATCACATCCTGCCCTGCCAGTATTACCGGGAGGCTTTCCTGTTGAATGGGAGTCATTGCCGCAAAGCCTAATGACTGAAGGTTATCCAGCAGAGGCTCTGGCAGTGGCAGGGTTGAAAACAGAGAATCGGTCAAAACGGGGCTTCTTTCAGAGGTAAAAAGCCCGGATGGTATAATGCATTCACTGGCGCTGTCATCAGGGATAGCCCCGGGTGCTTAAAGGG
Source organism: Candidatus Sororendozoicomonas aggregata (assembly GCF_031528575.1). NCBI lineage: Bacteria > Pseudomonadati > Pseudomonadota > Gammaproteobacteria > Oceanospirillales > Endozoicomonadaceae > Candidatus Sororendozoicomonas > Candidatus Sororendozoicomonas aggregata. The sequence continues at coordinate 28,507 of NZ_JAVLSP010000033.1, read as the reverse complement.
GGGTTATACCAATGGCCTTTTTTGACGGCTGTCATGGGCATAAGCCATTGGTATTAATAAGTCATAGTGAACCGGCGAAATAAAAATGCTACCTATATCAACAGAACCCGGGACTTCATTCAGGTTGTTCATTGTCTGACTGCGGGGGGAGGCCAAAGACGGTTTCCAGTATCAAAGGTGCCAAGGGCAGTTTTGGGATATTCTTTGTGCTAACATGGGATCTGATAGCCTTGACGACCAGTTGTTCAAGGGGCATGGGGCCATTTAGGAGATTTTTGAATCCCTTCTTTATTTTTTCTGGATTAGAGAACACACGGCCATGAGGATCATCACAACCATAGGTGAGATCGTCGGCGCGCAAATGCGTGGCACCAAAGGGCAGGCATACGGCAGCAATTTCGGGTTCTCCGGCCCAGGCACATGCTTCAATAGCAGGCCGTTTCCCTATATTCGGGTTTGCACCGCCGTTAAGCAGTGCCATAACCATGGCTTTTTTTATCGCGAATTCCTCATCACTGGTTATCGCTAATGACAGTGCGGTACTGCCAAAGCCATTAATAAAGTTAAGGTCTGCCCCGGCTTTAATCAAGTAACCGAGCGCTGCTGTAGCTCCATTTATGGCAGCGATCATCAAGGGGGTCATCTTATGTCCACTACTATCAAGGATGTTAATATCGTCACCCTGCGCTAAAAGCTCTTTCAATTCATCTACGTCATTGTATATTGCGGCATAGTGTAACGCTTCATAACGCATGATCAAATTACTCCGTTTGCTTGAATCCATCGGCGATTTTATGACGTTGACTTGATCTGAAAGGCCCTCCCCCCCCTAGGTCAGCAACTATCAGGATATACAAGTCAGTCGTCGGACATTACAAGAATAAGTTTTCATAATAGCTGTTTAAGCCTGATACTTTATTTTAGGACAAAATTGTCTTAAGTCCGACAGCCTCCTAGGGTTTAAGTCCTGCTAATAAACCAAAGCCGTATAGCGCGGGAATGATAAAGGCAGAAGAAAAAATGATAATGTCCATTATGTTTTACCTTATTATTTTTCTTCCAGAGCGTACCTGAAAAAGCACATGTTTTCAAAAATAAACGCCATGACAAGGACGGTGCTATGTGTTTGACTTTTATAACGTGGTATTAGAATTCTTAAAGCAAAACATGGGGTGAATACAGTGATTGCGAATAAATGGCGCCATTGGATGGGTTTGGGTATCAGTTTGTTCGCCTCCTCATTGCCAGTGCATGCAAGTCTGAAGAGTGCCCTGACCCAGGGGGGAGTCTATTCCGGTCAGGTAGAGCCCGGTAGTAAAGTATTCTATCTGGGCCAGGAGGTGAGTGTGACAGAAGAAGGTCGTTTTGTCTTTGGCTTTGGGCGTGATGCGCCACTGAATCAGTCTTATCAGACAGTGAGTCCCAGTGGAGAGCAGAAAACAGTCAGGCTTGAGCTAGTTCCCAGGCAGTACAAGGTGCAAAAAATTAACGGGATTGCGAAAAAATATATTCAGCCGGCTAAAGCGGTGCTTGAAAGGATACGCCTGGAAAATATTCAGGTGAGAGCTGCCAGGGAACATGAAACAGAGGAAGACGACTTTTTTCAGGGGTTTACCTGGCCATTAACAGGCCCTGTTACCGGTGTATATGGGAGTCAGCGGGTATTTAACGGTGAACGACGCAGGCCGCATTTTGGCGTGGATATTGCCGCGCCAACAGGTACGTTGATAAAGGCGCCCGCTGATGGAGTAGTAACGCTGTCTGAGCGCAATCTTTATTTTTCAGGAGGTACCCTTATCATTGATCATGGCTATGGAATGTCTTCCAGCTTTTTACACTTGAGCGATATCCTGGTAAAAGTGGGGCAAGTGATCAAGCGCGGTGATGCTATTGCGAAAGTGGGGGCAACGGGGCGGGTAACTGGCGCGCACCTTGACTGGCGAATCAACTGGTTTGATAAACGGCTGGACCCTCAGTTGCTGGCCGGTGCCCAGAAGTAATACCAATAGTCCGTCATTCCTCGAAGGCAGAAATCCTCCACGACAATGGATGCCCGCTTTCGCCGGGCTAGAAGAGTCGATTGGTATCAGGTGCCTGTTGGTGAAATGTCCGGCTACACGAACATGAATGGTTTGAGTTTGAGCAGCGTTACTTGTCATTACGGCTGTTATTATCATTTGTGTTTAGAAACGCGCTGAATAAGCTATTGGTTTCTTGATCACCTTTATTGATCCAACGATGTTATTTTCGCTGACAAATTCAGTCATACTGTATTACCACTACGTCTGAATTTGCAGCTCGATATTTCGTTGGATAAAGAAGTTCGGTATAAAGTAGAGCTTTGTGAGATTTTATGTGGTTTTGATTTATCTCACTCTTGGAATGTGAATTGTCCAGTATCTACCCATTCTTGTTGTAATATACTCCACCAGTCAGTGGCAAGACCATACAAAATATAATCATAGGGTAAATAACCATAACCATTATCACCCCATTTATCACCCCATGAGTTTCTGATCATAATAGCCCCTTTTTTGTCGTTACCCGTATCGAGATTATCATCGTAGCCAACGGCAACAACAGCGTGACCACCAATCAATTTATCTTTACGGGTAGGAAACGGGATGACTGCTGTTTCTGAAGCTAAAGCGATTGAATTGAAAACGGTAAAGCCAAACTCACTGGGAAGACCCGATGCTAAACAGTGTTTTATTCTAGAGAGTAATTCTTCTTTTGTATCCCCGTGGATTCTGAAATACGACATTGCCTTATAATTCTCTGCGAAAGCGTAGCAAAAAGCCTCGGGGTCTTGATCAAATTTTTCTATATCGTAAGGATAGTATTCCTCAGGAGGTACACCAAAAAGGCGCATCGCACCAATTGTATTTCTTATATGCGCACCACCATCGCCTTTAATCCCCGCTAATTTTCTGGTCACTTTGTATAAAAATAATCTTGAACCATCGATAAATTTACCATGCACTCTATTTTGAAAATATTCCAGTAACGCAACCCCCGCATTTGCGGTGCAAGACCCTAAGTTGCCCTGGTTTTCTATGGGGGAACAATATTGGCTCAAGTTAACTTTACTGGGTAGTGAAGGCGTTCTTTCGGTTATATTAACATCTGTTTTATGCAACAGATGTTCAACATGGCTCATATTATAATCCCTATGGTCGGGGATATCAGGTCTCCAGCCAAGGCGTGATTTTAAAGAAGTGCCGCTAAGCATAGTCATGATAAAACACCTTTATTTAGAAAGTTTATCGTGATTGGGCGATTATCGAGTATAGGAGGAGATGCATTTATCAACAAGAATATTGCAAAAATTGGTACTTTAGCTTCATATTCTATTAAGGTGCGCTGATTATGGATAGTTTAAAAGCTTATGTCTGGTCAGAATTCTCATGTTCTTGATAATTGACAAGTGTTGTATTACTTTCACTAAGATTTAAAAAGATTTTATTGTTTTGAATTTAGACGTCAATCGTTGCTCAGAGTTGTCTTGCGTATTCTTTGTTAGCAGTGAATACCCTTTAAAATGGGATGAGTGCAAGGTCGTGATTTATGGCATTAACCCGGAGACTTCATAAATTTTAATTCACGTTTATAACGTATCCGGGTTAATCCCCAATGGCCTTTTTTTCTGAAGGGGCAGACGTTGAGTCACCGGTTTTCTCATAAATGATCTTTAACGCCTTAATGCGATATTTCTCTGGAAAGTACACGGTTGCCATTAACTGGTTGCCTTGCAGGTCAAAGCGAACCTGGTTCAGGCGAGTGCCGGCATCGGCATCAGGGCCAGTCTGCTCTAAAAATGCGCTGGTTATGGGATTGGAGATTGACTCAAAACTCCAGAATCCGTCAATCTCAAGGGGGGTTGCGTTATACAGTTCGATTTTGGCCGTGTGGACTTTAAAGTTCTGCTGGCGGTCGGTGTTGTTTTGAATGCTATCGCCTTTGGGCTTTGGCGTAATGGTGATCCGGCTGTCTTTAATCGCTAAGGTAAAATCCCTTTCAGGGGGAATGGTGTCGGCACTGATGGGCATTTGCCAGAGGGAGGCGAGCAGGTTTGCCATTTCCGCAAGGTTGGGGCTGGACTGAACCTGCTTCCATTCGCCCTGGAGCAAACGCAGTTTTTCCTTGGGAGAATGGGTGTCGGGTGGGAGTGCCTTGAACAGTTCCTTTTCGGCACTGTCTTCCTTCGCTGAGAGGTTATTCTGCGGTTTGTCACTGAAATAACGGACACCTTTTTCGTCCTCCCACTGATAGATTTCTGAGGGAGTGACAGAAGGAGCGATAAAAAGCGTCAATAGCGCACTAAAAATGGGAATGATTTTCATTGAATTCTTTTTCTGTCTCATTATTGTCATATGCCAGAAACTGGCCCGTCAATTCCGTTTTCCTAGGAGGCTGTCGGACTTATGCTTTCGAGCATAACATTCAGAAAGCGCGGCCAGAATTTTCTGGATTTCAGGCCGAAATTGCCTTAAGTCCGACAGACTCCTAGTAATTATTGTAGCCATTAGAACCCTTTTACGCTTAGGATACGAAACCCTATAAGGAATAACTATTGATCAAGCAAAACAGATTTGAGGTAATTTCATGGCAGGTAAAACGCTGTATGACAAGTTATGGGATGCTCACCTGGTGCAAAGCAGAGATGATGGGTCCGCGCTTTTGTATATTGACCGTCACCTGCTGCACGAAGTTACCTCACCGCAGGCATTTGAAGGGCTAAAGCTTGCTGGCCGCCAACCTTGGCGAGGGACAGCGAATATTGCCACGCCTGATCATAATGTACCAACAGTAGCCCAGGAGAGGCGCTCAGGCATTGACGGGATTGCCGATCCGATAGCAAAGATTCAGGTGAAGACGCTGGATGATAATTGTCAGGATTTTGGCATCACCCACTTTGATATGAATGACATTCGTCAAGGCATTGTTCATGTGGTAGGCCCAGAGCAGGGAATTACCCTGCCGGGGCTCACCATGGTTTGTGGTGACTCCCACACTGCGACCCACGGCGCGTTTGGTGCGTTGGCCCATGGTATTGGCACCTCAGAGGTAGAACATGTACTGGCGACACAATGCCTGGTGACCAAAAAAATGAAGAACATGCTGGTGCGTGTTGATGGCGCTTTGGGTTTTGGCGTGACAGCAAAAGATGTCATTCTGGCCATTATTGGGAAAATAGGAACGGCCGGTGGAACGGGTTATGCCATAGAATTTGGTGGGGATGTCATTGGTAAAATGAGTATGGCCGGTCGTATGACCATCTGTAATATGGCCATTGAGGCTGGTGCTCGTGTGGGCATGGTGGCTGTGGATCAAACCACGCTGGACTATGTGCAAGGTCGTCCCTATGCGCCTGAGGGAGACGACTGGCGTCTGGCAGTAAAAGCCTGGCGTGAGCTTCACTCTGATCCTGATGCCATGTTTGATCAGGTGGTTGTATTGCAAGGCGAAGATATTGTGCCACAAGTGACCTGGGGTACCTCGCCTGAAATGGTGCAGCCTGTGGATGGCTGTGTGCCTGATCCTGTCAAGGTTGAGAGTCAGGATAAAAAAGAAGGTTATGCGCGTGCCCTCACTTATATGGGACTGAAAGCCGGCACGAAGATGACAGATATTCCCGTTGACCGTGTCTTTATTGGCTCTTGTACAAACTCCCGTATAGAGGACTTGCGCGAAGCGGCACAGGTGGTGAAAGGCCGTAAAGTCGCTGCCACGGTAAAAGAAGCTTTAGTGGTGCCAGGGTCAGGTCTGGTCAAAGAGCAGGCAGAGAAAGAAGGGCTGGATAACATCTTCACGGCGGCAGGAATGCAGTGGCGGGAACCCGGTTGCTCCATGTGTTTAGCCATGAATGCTGATAAGCTTGGAGCGGGTGAGCACTGCGCGTCAACCTCTAATCGAAATTTTGAAGGCCGTCAGGGTTTTGGGGGAAGAACCCATCTGGTAAGCCCGGCAATGGCTGCCGCATCAGCTGTGGTCGGGCATTTTGTCGATGTGCGTGATTGGATAAGAGAATAAGAGGCAAGTCAGATGCAGGCATTTACGATACATGAGGGCATGGTCGCGCCCTTGAACCGGGCTAATGTCGATACCGACATGATTATCCCGAAACAGTTTTTGAAGTCTATCAAGCGCACGGGCTTTGGACCCAACCTGTTTGATGAAGTCCGTTATCTGGACGAAGGGCAACCGGGGCAAGCCTGTTCAACCCGTCCGATTAATCCCGATTTTGTGCTGAACAAGCCGCGCTACAAAGGTGTTTCCATTTTATTAGCACGCCAGAACTTTGGCTGTGGCTCCAGTCGTGAGCATGCGCCCTGGGCATTATTGGATTTTGGTTTTCGCTGTGTTATTGCCCCTAGCTTTGCCGATATTTTTTACAACAACTGTTTTAAAAACGGCATTCTGCCGGTGACGTTACCCGAGCCGGTTATTGATCAGTTGTTTCAGGAAGAGGCCGACAGCGAGTCCCCTTATCGTTTGACGGTAGACCTTGAAAAAGGCGTGGTGATGACCCCTGACGGTAACATCCATGACTTTACCGTGGATGCCTTTCGCAAGCACTGTATGCTGCATGGGTTAGACGACATTGGAATTACGCTTCAGGAGGCGGATGCTATTAAAGCCTTTGAGCGGCAGTACCAGAAGAAAAATCCCTGGCTATTTCGCGAACAGAGATTCGACAATAATACGACAGGAGACAATGACGCATGAGTCAGCATATTCTTTGTTTGCCCGGTGATGGCGTGGGTACCGAAATTCTCCGCGAAGCAGTAAAGGTACTGGATGTTGTCAGGGAGCGGTTTCAATTAGCCATTGAGGTGACTCACGGCCTGGTGGGTGGCGCCGCCATAGATAAAGAAGGGACAGCGCTGAGTGAGGCCACGCTCAAACAGGCCTGTGGTGCGGATGCTGTGCTCTTTGGCGCTGTTGGTGGTCCACAGTGGGATCATTTACCCATGGATCAACGCCCGGAAAAAGGGCTGTTACGCCTGCGTGAAGGGTTAGTGTCGTTTGCTAATCTTCGTCCGGCGATTTTATACCCGCAACTGGCTCAAGCCTCGAGCCTGAAGCCGGAGATTGTTGCCGGTCTGGATATTCTGATTGTTCGCGAGTTAACTGGCGGTATTTACTTTGGCCATCCCCGGGGGGTCAAAACCCTGGAAAATGGCGAGCGCGAAGGGTTCAATACATACGTTTACAGTGAGTCTGAAATCCGCCGTATTGCCAGGGTTGCCTTTGAGGCAGCACAAAAACGTGGGGGAAGGTTATGCTCTGTTGATAAATCCAATGTTCTGGAAGTGACAGCGCTGTGGCGTGATGTTGTCAGCGAGATGGCAAGGGATTACCCCGACGTTGAACTGAGTCATATGTATGTGGACAACGCTGCTATGCAGCTGGTACGCGACCCCCGTCAGTTTGATGTGATCGTCACAGGCAATATGTTTGGCGATATTTTGAGCGATTGCGCGGCTATGTTAACGGGTTCTATCGGTATGTTACCTTCAGCATCCCTCAATGCTGAAGGTAAAGGGCTGTACGAGCCGGTGCACGGCTCTGCCCCTGATATTGCCGGTCAGGATAAAGCGAACCCCCTGGCGATGATTTTATCTTTGGCCATGCTGTTGCGCTACTCTCTGGATGAACAGGCAGCAGCAGATGCCATAGAAAAAGCGGTGGGTGGGGTGTTAAACCAGGGCCTCAGAACGGCTGACATTGCCGATGACAGTGGTGAAACCGTGGGCACTGCTGCTATGGGAGATGCCGTGGCTGCGGCATTAATGACGTGATTGCCGGTTGTAAAGGAGTGATACAACGATGAAAAAAGTTGGTTTTGTCGGATGGCGTGGCATGGTCGGTTCTGTACTGGTGTCACGCATGCAGCAGGAAAATGACTTTGCCACGATTGATCCTTTGTTTTTTACCACCTCCCAGCTGGGGCACCACGGTCCGAATGTGGGCAAACCTGTAACAGCCCTGGAGGATGCTAATGATATTGATGCCCTTGGTGCTATGGATATCATTATCTCCTGCCAGGGAGGAGAGTACACCAAGCAGGTATTTCCGGCATTACGGGCCACGGGTTGGGATGGCTACTGGATTGATGCTTCCTCGGCACTGCGGATGAATAGCGACAGCGTGATTGCGCTGGATCCGGTGAATCGCGACCTGATCGACAACGCATTGAATGACGGCGTTAAAAATTTTATCGGGGGTAACTGTACGGTCAGTTTGATGCTGATGGCCATTGGCGGCTTGTTTCAGCAGGATCTGGTGGAGTGGCTCTCGGTAACGACCTATCAGGCCGCCAGTGGTGGCGGGGCTCAACATATGCGTGAGTTAATTACCCAGATGGGGTATTTGAACGCGGCAGTGAGTCAGATGCTAGCTGATCCGGCCAGTGCGATTTTGACCATTGATCAGTCGATTACCAACGTACTGAGAAACCTTGAGCTGCCTCAGTCCTGCTTTGGTGTGCCCCTTGCTGGCAACCTGATTCCCTGGATCGACAGTGAGCTGGATAACGGGCAGAGTCGTGAAGAGTGGAAAGGCCAGGCAGAAGCTAACCGAGTTCTGGGCCACCCTGAGGGCCATGTACCTGTGGACGGTCTTTGTGTTCGTGTCGGTGCTATGCGCTGTCACAGCCAGGCGCTCACCATAAAACTGCGCCGTGACATCCCCGTGACCGATATTGAGGCGATTATCGCGCAATCCAATGACTGGGTGTCTGTGATACCGAATCACCGTGAACAGACTATGCAGAAACTGACGCCTGCCCAGGTCGCTGGCACACTGGATATTCCTGTCGGTCGATTGCGCGAATTAAACATGGGATCAGAGTATCTGTCAGCCTTTACCGTGGGTGATCAGTTGCTATGGGGGGCTGCTGAACCTTTACGAAGGATGCTGGGTATTCTTGTAGCCACCTAACACTCTGACTCGCCCTACTGAATTTTATGCTCGAAAGCATAAGTCCGACAGGCTCCTGGTGGTTGCTAGCTCCACCGGGCTAACGCGCTGGTGGGGTTTTTGATCCTGAGCTGTCTGATAACATGTACACACGGGTTTGTACAAAAGCAAACGACATAAAAGCAATGACACTTCCGAGCATCAATGTATCGGTACTCCCGCTCAAAATAGCTATTCGCGTCAAAATAATCAGGGAAATTAACTAGCCATTAGTGATAAATGCTTGTGGCGAGCCTATCGAGGTAGGATCTACTTTTAACTGAGTTTCAACAACACGAGAGAGCAAGACATGTCCAGATATATAACGTTGGTTGCTTCTTTGTGTGTAACTCTGGCAGCTTCGACAGGTTACAGTTCAACGATAAAATCGCCGACTTACGATACGTCTCCTTTCAATGTTTTCATCGACAACGGCAGTGTCGTTAAAAATACAGGTAAGAGTCCTTATTCCTCTCTGGTAAAAATCAAGGTTAATGGTCATTTGTGCACAGGTACATTAATACAATACAACAAGATACTCACTGCCGGGGAGTGCACGCAAGATGAAAGCGGTAAAGTGATTGCCGCTGGCTTATTTACCGTTACGTCTTCTGACGGTAAGAAATCGTGGCATGTGAAAGAGATTAAGGCAGCTTCTACTCTGGATCCGGCAAGTGATTTCGCCGTGTTAAAGATAGATAATACGGATAAAAATACCCCCACAGTGCCACTGTCTTCAAAACAAGTCACTCAGCACTGGCTTTTGACAAAGTACCCGTCATTACTTACTGTTGGTTACGGTGTTGACTTAGCCCGGCCTGATAAAAATAATAAGGCCGACTTACAACAAGGTACAGTAACGCCAACGTCACAATCTAATGCTCAAAAGACGGTCAAACAGGGATTTGCCTGGCTTTCAAGTAAAGGGGTTACTATTACCGGTAAGTATGACGGTAAAGGGGTATTTTCAACCTGTTCAAAACAGGCAATTAATTATGGCGACGCAGGTGGTCCGGTCTTTTACCAGAACCCGGCAGATCATAGCTTTTATCTGATAGGAACAACCAGCGGAGGGCTGACATTTCCAGACTCCAAGGTAAAGGGTAAATACTTGTCCTATGACCGTTGTATTGATCACAACGGCGTGGATCAGAAAGGCCAAAAAATTTCTATATTCACTGATTTAACCTATGGCAGCTTCAACTACAAAAAACTTAAAACTATCGAAGGACAGATGAGTAAAAGTTGAGTCTCAGGTTCTGTTAGCCCGAATGTTTCCTGAAAAAAGCAGGCTCCGCCCAATCACTTGATCTGAAATGTGGTGCAGACTCACCCCTTTAGGGGCGAGTCTGGGAGCCTTGACGCTATGTTGGTGTTTTCTTATTCTCAATGTACTCTTTACCCTCTGCCAATGTCGTATCTCCCACCGATACGCAGCAGTAACTCCTGCTGATCTGCCACCCGTTTGTCAGCCCTTACGGTGGTTGAAAAGACGATAGGTATAGTTTGTTTCCCTTTTTATTCAAACTCATATTGACCTCTTTTCAATGAAACAGTTACCTGGGCAATACCGGGCTTCTGACCAGTAAAAGAGGCGTGCTGAATTTGTTTGTTGGTAACATTCAGGTGTTTATCTACATTAAACGTAGTGCTATGTTGATTTCCGCCTTGAAGGGCACTGAGGTTTTGTTGATTTCTTACACTAAAAGAGTAATCACCGCATTTCATTGTTACGTAGATATCAGGCCCATGGAGAGCAATCTGAAGGACGTCCCAATTACATTTACCCCCTGCTTTTATGTTATCAAGTGGTTTTATTTGCCATATTCCATACTTAAGATGACTGTTTGTCACTGTGCATGCGTATTTGGTATTGTTAACAAAATCTACTTCCAAATCATGCTGGTTATAAGAAAAAGCAAACTTAGCATGGGTAAAAAATATCATGGTAATGAAGAGTGAAATAGCCAGTAATACTCTGTTCATTCCGGTTGCCTCATATAAAAAATTGTACCCTTTTCAGCACCTGCTCAGGCAGCGAAAATAGCTACGCATTTATTATATTATCACCTACAGCATTGTGCTGAATAAACGCTTGCGTCCTGCCATAGGGTGATGCGTGAAAATGAGTGCGCTTAATCATTCGCATTGGCGTCTATCTGCTAATCCGAATCATCATCAATGCTCCTTATGGTAAGGATGCGGTCATTAATCGTATCATCCCGTACAGGGATTGTAAGGGATCTGTGCCACAAAGACGTGAATCACTAAACACGCATGACGCGTGCGGTTAGAGTGTGGTTCCTGTACATTCCCTGTACAGGATGACGGTGCGGGGTGTATTTCAGCGTTTCGCGACAGCCTCGAGCTGGAGGAGGTCGTTAAAAGGGACATTGCAGCGCAGTTTTTTCTGAAGTGGTATAGCGTTCTTTACTGACCCCAAGGTGGGCCGTTGAATGCCATTTTCTCCTTGAGCAGCAGGGCTTTGAGCAAATTAAAAGCGGTCAACTGCTGAAGTTAAGATAAAAAGTCGTGAGCAGTTTCTAAAGTGCTTTGGAAATTTATCGCAGCATGAAACAATGCCAGGAGCCTGTCGGACTTAAGACAATTTCGGCCTGAAATCCAGAAAGTGCGAGAAAGCGCGAGAAAGTGGGAGAAAGTGCGGCCAGAATTTCCGATCAATTTGTGCGAATAGTTGACCTATTTAAGCAAATTGATCGAAAATTCTGACTCGCCCTACTGCATTTTATGCTCGAAAGCCTAAGTCCGACAGCCTCCTGGTAATTTATTTTTCGTGAGAGCGTGTATTCGTGGATATTTCTTCTGTTGCCAGCTTTTTCTGGCCTGTTCGTATTTATCATCAGGATACTGACAGCTCTGGCGTGGTCTTTCACCCTAACTATATGAGTTTCATGGAACGCGCACGAACGGAACTGTTAAGAAAGTATGGTGTCGAAATGACCAGGATACTGGCTGAACACAGCCGGATTTTTGTGGTGGCCGAAGCCAATGTAAAGTACCATCACCCGGCTAAGCTTGATGATAGCCTTTGGGCAACAGCAGATATCGTGTCCGTGGGACGGAGTCGGGTAGTTTTTTGTCAACGGGTGTTATTACAGGATAATCTACGCTCCCTTTGCACCGGGCGTATTATCATTGCCTGTGTTGATGCGAAGACGTTGAAGCCAGCCCGATTACCGGCTAGCGTGGTCAGTGCTTTTGGAAAAATGTATCAACAACGAATGAGAAGAAGCGAGGGTTTCAGTGACTGATGATTTGTCATTGCTGGCATTGATAACTGATGCCAGTTGGGTCGTGCTGTTTGTATTATTGATGCTGGTGATCGCGTCAGCAGTGTCTTGGGTCATGATTGTGCAACGGGGCATTTTGCTGCGGGTGACACACCAGTCCATGCAGGCCTTTGAAGACCGCTTCTGGTCCGGGATGGACTTATCGCAGCTCTATAAAGAGGTCGATGCTTACGATAATCAAGAAAGTGGCCTTGAGCAGATTTTTAAAGCGGGCTTCAGGGAATTTTCCCGCCTGCGCACGCCTGGCACCACGGATGCTGATGCCATTATGGAGGGCACACAGCGTGCGATGCGGGTAGCCATCTCCCGTGAGCAGGAAAAACTGGAGATGCACCTGCCTTTTCTGGCCAGTGTCGGCTCAACCAGTCCTTATGTCGGGTTATTTGGTACTGTCGTAGGTATTATGAATTCCTTTCGCGGATTGGCGCAGGTACAGCAGGCCACCCTCGCTTCTGTCGCACCGGGAATTGCTGAAGCATTGTTGACAACGGCGGTAGGTCTGGTTGCAGCGATTCCCGCCGTGATTGCGTATAACCGTTATACTTCACGGGTGGATGCGTTGTTGTCGAATTACGAAACCTTTGCCGACGAGTTCTCCAGTATCTTGCACCGTAAAGTGCACAGTCGTCCGCAGTAGCGCAGGAGGTTTCATGTCCAGAGCAAGAACCCGGCGCAGACCCATGGCGGATATCAATATGGTGCCGTTTATCGACATCATGATGGTGCTGCTGGTGGCGTTTATGGTAAGTGCCCCCATGCTCACACAGGGGATAAAAGTTGAGTTGCCTGAAGTGGTCAGCAAACCCATACCTGTTCCTGAAAATCAGGAAAGCCTGATTGTCTCGGTAAAAGCCGATGGTCAGTATTTCCTGGATCTGGGCGATCAGCAAGATAAAGCGACTTCCCTGAAGAGTATTCAGGAAAAAGTCAGTAAGGTTCTGGCCGCTAAACCCGCTACTAATGTGCTGATCAAAGGAGACAAAAAGGTGGACTACGGAGCAGTCGTAATACTGATGGCACGTTTGCGGAGCGCGGGTGTTAATAATGTGGGGTTGATCACGGACGCGGCATCACTGAATGAAAAGTGATATGACAACAAGATTCAAACAATTTTCCTCGCGACTGTTCCGTGGTTATGGTTTTCCCGTGGTAGCGTCACTGTTTATTCATGGGGTGATGTTTGGTCTGATGATTGTTAAATGGCCGGGTTCACCACCGTTGACGGTGTCACCAGCCTCTATCAAAGCCACCGTTGTGCCACCGTCTAAACCTGTCGTTCGCGAAGTGGAAGACAAAGCTGCTATTGAACAAGCCCGAAAGGCAGAGCAGGAAAAACAAAAGGCAGAGCAGGAAAAGGCCCAGCGTCAGCAGGAACAACAGAGAAAAGCGCGGGAAGAAGCCGAACGCCAGAAGCAGATTGCCTTGAAGAAAAAGCAAGAAGCCGAGGCGAAGAAAGCGGCAGAAGACGCCAGACGTAAAGAGCAGGAGCGACAGCAGGCTCTGGCCAAAGAACGCCAGGCACAACAGAAGCGTGAACAAGACGCTCTGAAAAAAAAGCTGGCTGATGAACAGGCGGCACGGGAGCAAAAGGCCCTTGCGGAAGCCGAGCAGGCCGCGGAAGATGCTGTTGAAGTATCCCAATACAGCAGGATGCTGACGGAGCTGGTCTCGCAAACCTGGAATCGGCCACTGAGCGCGCGCAACAGTATGGTGACAGAAATTGAAATTCGACTGTCACCTTTTGGCCAGCTTCAGGGGTACAAAATAATAAAAGGAAGTGGTAATGACGCCTTTGATCGCTCGGTGGTTCAGGCTATCAAGCTGGCGGCGCCGTTTGTCGAATTAAAGTCAATGGACCGGCGTATTTTTGACCGCTATTTCAGACGCGTTACTATCCGGTTTAGTCCAGAGGATTTGGTAAGATGATAAATAACTTTTGGTTAAACAGGGGCGGGCAACTCTGGTTACCCCAATGGGTGAGTGGATTTGTGCTGCTTGCTCTGTTATTGATGACCCGGCTGAGTCAGGCTGATCTGGTCCTGGAAGTCACTCAGGGTAATGACAAACTGACAACCGTAGCTGTATCACCCTTTGCCTGGTCTGGAAATGCGTTATTGCCTGAGGATCTGGCGGGTATTGTCAGTAATGATCTGACCTTGAGTGGCTTGTTTACGTCATTGCCACGGAGCAATATGCTGAGCTTTCCAAGCGAGGCGTCAGAGGTTGTCTACCGGGACTGGAAAGTGCTGGGAGCCGCTTATTTGGTGACTGGCCGTGTGGATAAGGTTGGACAGACCTATACGGTGCGTTTCAGTCTGTTTGATATTGTTCGTCAGCACAGTATCCTAAGCGGTGAAGTCAAAGGGGTGGAGTCACAGTTGCGCGGGGTGGCCCATGCGGTGAGTGATGCTGTTTACAAAAAAATTACCGGCACAGAGGGCGATTTTTCTACACGTTTGCTCTATATCACAGCTAATATGACTGAGCCTGCGAAAGAAGTGGTCAAGGGAAAAGAGACAATCAACGTACCCCCTGTCTTTGATTATCAGCTCAAGTATGCCGATGCGGATGGCAAGCGCGTACGGACAATTTTCCGCTCAAAAGAACCCATTCTTTCGCCAAGCTGGTCGCCTGATGGTACTAAAGTGGCGTATGTCTCTTTTGAGTCAGGGCGCTCCGCTATATATATACAGGATCTTGCTACAGGAAACCGCAGACAGGTTACCAATTTTGAAGGTATCAACAGCTCGCCGGCCTGGTCGCCTGACGGCAAGAAACTGGCGTTAGTGCTATCGAAAAGCGGTAATCCCGAGATTTATATTCTGGATCTGGCGACAAATAAACTCAGCCAGATTACTGACCACTTTTCCATTGATACGGAGCCTGCCTGGGTACCTGATGGAAAATCCATCATCTTCACCTCTAACCGGGGGGGGAGCGCACAGATCTACGAGCTGGGTATTGTCACAAAAGGCAGTGGGCTTTATGCTGCCGATGGCGAGCCCCATCGGCTGACCTATGTTGGTAAGTTTAATGCCCGGGGTAAAGTTTTCCCCGATGGCAAGTCTATTGCCCTGGTGCATAAAGGGGAGGCATCCAATGACTTTAACATTGGTGTCCTGAACCTTGAAACCGGGCGGTTGCGGTTGCTGACGGCTTCTACTTTGGAAGATTCACCCAGTATTGCTCCTGGTGGACGGCGGATTATCTACTCAGCCCCTGGCAAAGAGCACGGTGAGCTGGGTATTGTCTCATTAGACGGGCGGGTCAAATACCGCCTGCCTTCCGCCGTTGGTGATGTGCGTGAGCCGGTCTGGGGGCCGAGTATGAATCCGGGGCGATAATGTCTCATGACCTATGCCCTTAAAAGCCATACATCTGTGGCCCCAGTCGTGTTTTTTCTGCTAGGAGCCTGTCGGACTTAAGCTTTCGAGCATAAAATTCAGTAGGGCGAGTCAGAATTTTCGATCAATTTGTGCGAATAGTTGACTTGTTTAAGCAAATTGATCGGAAATGCTGGCCGCGCTTTCTCGCGCTTTCTCGCGCTTTCTCGCACTTTCTGGATTTTAGGCCGAAATTGTCTTATGTCCGACAGGCTGCTAGTGTACAGGGATTACTTAAAAGCAGTTGGGCGCTGCCTGGATGGCACTAGTGAATACTGATGTTGGAAAATGTGGAGTTTGAAATGCAAGCTGGAAAAATTGTAAAAATCACTGCTGTAATGGCCACGGCCATTTGGCTGACCGGTTGTGCCTCTTCTGGCGGTAAAAGCAGTTCGGGTGTGGCCAGCACCAGTACAGCACCTACAGCACCACTGACTACTGATGAAGTGGTTGTGCATACTACGCCTGTGCTGGACCCTGCTGTTCAGGCGGTAGTTGATAGTGGCAAAATTACCGGTGAAACCCCTGCCCAAATTGAGCAGTTACTGAATCATACTCAGTATCACTTTGGGTTTGACAGCTCAAAACTGACTGACCGTGATTATAAAGCCCTTGATGTCCAGGCGGCTTATCTTAACTCAGAGGGTGCAATGGACAAGCGTGTGGTGATTCAAGGTCATACCGATGAGCGTGGTACCCGTACTTATAATCTTGCTCTGGGCGAGCGCCGGGCTAACGCTGTTAAAAACTATCTGGTGGCCAAGGGTGTGGATACCAGCCGTATTGAAGTGATTAGCTTTGGCTTTGAAAAGCCATTGGATGTTGCCCATAATGCCGCTGCTTGGGCGAAGAACCGCCGGGCGGTGATCCTTGTAAACTAAAACGGACAGGAACTGAATGAGTGTTGCGCTATTGATGAAAAGGGGACTTGGAAGTCACTTGTCTTTAATGGTACTGGTAACTGCCCTGGGTGTTGCGCCAACGGTATCTGCTGTTGTGCCTGTGGTGGAACCTCGCCCTGATGCCAGTGTTGTCAGCAATATTAAATCCGCTACGGTACCTGAGCTGGCGGGTGTGACCGAGCAGGCTAACAGCGGAGGTGAAACTGCCCATTTACTCAATGTGCTGGAACAGTTGCGCAATGATGTGATGGATCTGCGCGGGCAGGTGGAAGAGCAAGCGCACCTTCTCAAACAATTGCAACAGGAAAGCCGAGACCGTTATATGGATTTGGATAAACGCCTCTCTTTATTGTCTGGCAATGGGGTGGCGTCCGGTGAAAGGAAAGCGCCTGTCGCAGGGAGCAACTCTGTATCTTCTAAAAATAATTTAGCCTCTGGCGCTGATGTCAGTCCAGAGAAAGCCATTTATGATCAGGCCTTTTCCCTGATTCAGGAGAAACGGTTTGATGATGCCCTGCGTGTGCTGAAAAAACAGTTGGCTGACTACCCTGATGGTGCCTACGCTGCCAACGCGCGGTACTGGCTGGGTGAGGTCCAAATGGCACAGGCTCAGTACGAACAGGCAGAAGCGTCATTTTCTGCTGTGCTCAAAAACTTTCCTGATAGTCAAAAGGTGCCTGACGCGACCTATAAGCTTGGGCGTTTGGCAGATATTTTAGGGAATAAGCAGAAAGCAAGGGATCTGCTAAAGTCTGTTATTGAGAAGTACCCAGACTCTTCTGCTTCAAGGCTCTCAGATACTTATCTGAGGCAGTTAGGCGAATCCTGACTCCTCGCACTTTCAGGCTCTGTTATTGTACAGTGACAGGGCATTTTTTTATCGAAAGCGCGTAAAACCCTGAACGTCTGGCGCGGGATGCAATCGTTTTGGTATAACTGCCCATTCTTGAGAGCCACTGTGCCCGAGGTTGACATCCTCCCCGACGTGAACGACGGGAATTCCTGCTACCAGACGGCAATGCCCTACCGCGGCGTATCCCTTACCAATAGCGGTATACGCCTTATTCGACAATCTGCTCTACCTTTCGGATTGTTGAGATACACGGGCAGAAAGCGGAGGTATTTTACTTTTCCTGTCAGGTGGCGTAATCGCTGGAAACGCCTGACGGACAGAGAATACAACAAATGGCTTGCTTTGCAAGCCTCGCTTACATCCCCGCACTAGGAGCCTGTCCGAGAATAGACTGCCCTACTGCGGTTGCGATAAATTGGTCTAAAAATTCCTGCTTCTTCGTCAAATAGCCCCACTATTATCCTCAGAAGCAGAAATTTTTATCCTCAATTTCTCGTAATCCTCGCTACGGGCGCTATTCTCG
Source organism: Candidatus Sororendozoicomonas aggregata (assembly GCF_031528575.1). Lineage (NCBI taxonomy): Bacteria > Pseudomonadati > Pseudomonadota > Gammaproteobacteria > Oceanospirillales > Endozoicomonadaceae > Candidatus Sororendozoicomonas > Candidatus Sororendozoicomonas aggregata. Next base: position 10,571 of record NZ_JAVLSP010000033.1, on the reverse strand, counting down.
GTCAGGCTCCTAGAGAGGCTGTCGCGAAACGCTGAAATACACCCCGCACGTCATCCTGTACAGGGAATGTACAGGAACCACACGCTATGGAAGGCACTCTAACCGCACGCATCATGGGGGTTTAGTGATTCACGTCCTTGTGGCATAGCTCCCTTACAATCCCTGTACGGGATGACGACGGAGAAAATTAAGCGTTTCGCGACACCCTCGACCTCGCTGGAGGAGGATGTCAAATCTGTCCTTCGAGGTCTTTAAGCTTATAGTAGTTGGCGCTGCCATGGGTTAAATCAGTGAATATAGAAAGTTTTTGGCCTTCCTGATCCACATTTTCGTGATCAATACAACGGTTGTAGGACAGGTATTCACCTTTTGCATCGGGGTTTGGGAATGTCAATCCTGCGCCGGTTGTCCCGATCAGATAATAGGTATTATCCCTCGGGTTCTTGTAAAAGACCGGGCCACCAGTGTCACCATAATTTATTGCCTGGTTTGAGCAGGTTGAGAACATCCCTTTACCGTCGCCATACGTCCCCGTAACGATAAACCCTTTACTTTTAAACCAGGCAAGCCCATCTCTGACCGTATGTTGAGCATTGAGCTGCGAAGTGGGCTTTACGACCCCTTGTTGTAAGTCGGCCTTGTAATTTTTATCAGGTCGGGCTAAGTCAATACCGTAACCAACAGTGAGTAATGATGGGTAATTTGTCAAAAGCCACTGCTGAGTGATTTCTTTTGAGGCCAGTGGTACTGAAGGGGTGTTTTTATTGGTATTATCGGTCTTTAACAATGCGAAATCACTTGCCGGATCGTGTGAATAAGCTGTCTTAATTTCTTTCACATGCCAAGATGTTTCACCGTCAGAAGACGTGATGGTATACATGGCAGGGGCAATCTTTTTACCACTTTCATCTTGTACACAGTCTCCAGAAGTGAGTACCTCATTATAACGGATTAACGTCCCTGTGCATAACTGACCATTATAAGTAATTTTTACCACACTGGAATAAGGAGCCTGACTTGTATCCTTCACTATATTACCGCTGTCGATGAAAACATCGAAAGGTGACGTATTGTCATTCAGTGATTTTGTTGTTGAAGGGTAACCTGCTGAAGCTATTAAGCTCATGCACAGGGAAGTAACCAACGTTATATATTTAGACATGCTTTACCTTCTCGTGTTAGTAATAGTTTGTTAAAAATAGATCCTGCAATTAGCTTTGACTCCCTCCTTTAATTCTGAGCCTGTTCACGGTGATAGCACCAGAGATCAACAGGCTCAGTTTCAACAGGTGATAAGGTTCAATCCTTATTCATTTGTGTTTCGATGTTTTTAAGTTTTTGGTAGTTAAGGCTGTTATAAGTTAAATCAGTGAATACAGAAAGTTTTTGACCTTCCTGATCCACGTTGCTGTGATCAATACAGTGGTCATAGGACAGAAATTCACCCCTTTCACCAGGATTTTTAACTGTCAGCCCTCTGCTGGTTGTCCCCACCAGGTAAATCTCATTATCGGCTGGGTTCTTGTAAAAGACGGGACCACCACTGTCGCCATGATCTGTGGGCTGTTTTGAACACGTTGCAAATACGCCTTTGGGGTCATACTTAAGGGGAAGGACAAGACCCTTACTTAAAAACCAGGCAACGCCATTACTGACCGTTTTTTCAGCATTAAACTGCGAAGTCGGTGTTATTACGCCTTGTTGTAAGTCGGCATTGTAATTTTTATCAGGCCGGGCTAAGTCAATACCGTAACCAACAGCAAGTAATGGCGGGTAATCTGTTAAAAGGAACTGCTGAGTAACTTTTTCTGAGGCCAGCGCTACCGTGGGGACATTTTTATCCGTATTATCTATCGTTAATACGGCGAAATCACTTTCTGGATTTTGTATATAAGATGTCTCAACCTTTTTTACATGCCACGATGTTTTACCGTCAGAAGACGTGATGGTATATGCGGTAGGTTCGATTTTTTTACTGTTTTTATCTTCTGCGCAGTGTCCGGCAGTGAGTACCTCATTATAATTTATTAACGTGCCTGTGCATAAATAGCCATTAAAATTGACTTTTACCAGACTGGAATAAGGAGCTTGACTTGTATCCTTTACTACATCACCGTTGTCGATGAGAACGTTGAAAGGGAAGGCGTTGTCAGCAGGTGGTTTCATTGTTGAAGTGTAACCTGTTGAAGCCATCATGGTCATGCACAGGGAAGCAACCAAAGCTGTATATTTAGACATGTTTTACATTCTCGGATTATTGGACTCCCTATTAAAAATAGATCCTGTACAGAGAAGTTAACCACAAGAACATGCCGTAAAGGGTTAGTTAATTTCCCTTAATCAGATAGTTTGTGGCCCCTGTTTTGCAGGGTGGACTACTGATAATGGTTGACCTTTGAAGTACTAGGAGCCTGACCGAGAATAGCGCCCGTAGCGAGGATTGCGAGAAATTGAGGATAAAAATTTCTGCTTCTGAGGATAATAATGGGGCTATTTGACGAAGAAGCAGGAATTTTTAGACCAATTTATCGCAGTCGCAGTAGGGCAGTCTATTCTCGGTCAGCCTCCTAGGAGCCTGTCGGGCTTAAGCTTTCGAGCATGAAATGCGGTAGAGCGAGTCAGATTCTCGCGGCGCGCAGACTGTTAAGATGGCTTCTCAGGTTGTCTGCGCGCAGCGAAGTGGATATGACCCTTTTGGGTCACACTGAAGGTGTTTTGGGTCACACTGAAGGTGTTGGTGACACCGGTTTCATATTCCGTCCCCAGGCCTTAATACGGCTGTAGGCCAGCGGGATAGCGAACAGGGTCAGGAAAGTGCCGATCAGCATGCCACCGACCAGCGTCCAACCAATTTGAGAACGCGCTACTGAGCCAGGCCCTGTGGACAAAGCCAATGGCAGGGCCCCGATGATCATGGTCAGGGAAGTCATTAGAATTGGCCGCAAGCGGGTTTTTGCTCCCTCCACAGCAGCGCGGGCAGGTTCAATGCCATCTTTCAGGCGCTCATTGGCAAACTGGACGATCAGTATGCCTTGTTTGGTGACCAATCCTATTAGCGTTAACAGTCCAATATTCGTAAAGACATTGAGTGTTCCTCCCACAAGATGCAAGGTCAGTAAAGCCCCAAACAGGGAAAGGGGAACCGTGATAATAATGATCAGCGGGTCCACAAAACTTTCAAACTGTGCGGCCAGGATCATGTACACCAGCAATAGCCCCAGGGCAAAATAGAACAAGCTCTCTGACTGGGATTTCTCCTGCTCACGCAGCGCACCGGTAAAATCGAAGGATTCGTTGTCTTTCAACAGACCTTTTACGTGCTGGTCGATATAGTTACGGATCTCACCCATGGTATAGCCCGGCACAAAGGTAGCGGTAATTTCTGCGGCAACTTTACGATCAAAGCCTTTGATGCTTGGCTGAGCTGTGGATGGTTTGAAGGTCACGATCTGTGACAGGGGGACCAATGCGCCATCACTGGCCTGCACCCGGATATCTTTCAGGATACTAAAGTCATTGAGGTATTCTTCTTTGGCCTGAACAATAATGGGATAGATGCTGTCATCTTTCGTTCTTATATCGGTGGCATGGGTACCGGCCAGGAAATGGCTCAAGGCATTACGTACTGAGGCCGGGTCGACACCGAGCTGCGATGTTCGCTCCTGATTAATCTCCACATCGTACTGACGCGTATCAAACACCATGGAACTGGCAACGTTTTGCAGACCTGGGTATTTCTTCAGTGCCTCGACCACTTTATTGGAGCTTTCAATTAATGCCTGGGGATCTTTGCTGAGTGTCATTAATTGCATTTTAAAGGAATTGGCACCATAGCCGTAATCTACAGGGTCAGGCAGTGAAACAGCCACATCAATGCCCGGCGCTGCGGCCGCAAGCTCTTTATTCAATCGCTCAATCAGCGTACTAACGGACTCATTGCGCTCATCCCACGGTTTGAGGGTCATGAAATTAGTTGCGCCACCGGCAATCCAGTACGACATGTTATGAGCAATCTCTGGCTCTTTAGCAATAGCCTTGTCAATTTTGGCCATATTCTCATTGGTAAAGGCCTGGTTACTGTTCGCGGGTTCTCTGATATTGGTCTCCAGATAGCCGGTGTCTTCTTTGGGGATCATATCCTGTCCCAGCGTCAAGAACATCGCGGTACCGAGAACCACAATAGCCACAAAGCCGCCCAGAATCCATTTGCCGGATACAAACGTCCGCGTCAAAGCCTGGCTGTATTTTTCTGTGAGGGCCGTCAGAATCGACTCTACCTTGATAAACCAATCGTGCTGCTTCTCTTTTTGGTGCATTAAACGGGAGCACATCATGGGAGAGAGTGTCATGGCAACAAAACCGGAAATCACGACGGCTGCTGAGAGGGTGATACCAAATTGCTTAAAAACCTCAGCAGCAATGCCAGAGGAAAACACCAGCGGCATATAAACGGCCACCAGTGTCAAGGTCATGGCAATCACAGAAAAGGCGATGCTATTTGAACCTTTGATAGCCGCGACAAAAGGCGTATGCCCCCCTTCCATCCAGCGGTGACTGTTCTCCAGCACCACAATGGCATCATCCACCACAAGGCCAATAGCCAGAACAATGGCCATCAGTGTGACCGTATTAATGGTAAAGTCCAGAAAATACATGACGGCGAAGGTGGCAATCAGACATACCGGGATCGTGATGACCGGAATCACCGCTGATCGGAGAGAGCCTAAAAATAATAAAATAATTAAAGAAACCAGAATGACAGCTTCAACGATGGTGGAATAACTGGCGTTGATAGCGTCCTCGATAAAAATCGCCTGATTGTAGCTTAAATGCATCCCAATATTTTTAGGTAGCTTCGGCTTGATCTTGGCGTCCAGCGTCTTGAGCACAAGGTCAGCGACTTCAACAGGGTTGGCGTTACGGAAGGGGCGAATCTGCATGGAAATTGCCCGCTGACCATTGTAGAAGGCCGGAGAGATCGTCAGGCTTTCCGTACCCCATGCCAATGTTGCCACGTCGCTTACACGAACAGGGTTATCCTGAGAGTAGCGAATGATAAGATTGCCATAATCGCTAATTGATCGCAGAGTATTGGAAGGAACCAGAGTGTATTTTCTATGTTCACTCTCAATAGTGCCGGCCGTATAACCGGCATTGTTATTTTGCAGAACAGCTGTCACCTCTTCGGGCGTAACCCCGAGCGTAGCCATTTTTTCGATATCCAGCGAGATCCGCAAGGCAACTCTGGAAGACCCATGCAGGGGCACCTGCCCGACACCTTCGAGATTCGCCAGCTGCGGTACAACATTATCGTTCACGTAATCATAGATGGCACGCGCATCCGTCGTGTCGTCATTGCTGGTAAATGCGATGGTCAGGGTAGGCACAACATCCCAGGTGGTTCCCGTATTATCACCAACCGATGGTGGGCTATGGAGTCCGGAAGGAAGTTCAGATTGAGCACCCAGGATTTTATTGCGTATTTTATTAACGGTTTCAAAATACGGCACATCGTCATTGAGCATCACGGTAATGCTACTGCTGCCATCCTCACTACTGCTGAGCATGTAGTCAATGCCCTCGATATCAGTCAGCGCATCTTCTTCTTTTTTCGTGACTTCATCGGCCATAAACTCCGAACTGGCCCCGTCATAATGGGTGCCGATCGAAACAGTTGGCAATGTGATGGATGGAAAATAACTGTAACCGAGTTTGAAAAATGCCACTAAACCAGCGACCACCAAGACCAGCGACAACATGGTAGCCATTACAGGCCGCCGTATACAGACCTCCGGTAAATTCATTTTTACTTTCCTTCGGGCTGTTCAGAAGAAGGTGAACCTGACTTAAGCGCTGAAGAGCCAGGTTCAGGCAATGGCCGTGACTTCACCGGAGGATTGTCTGGACTGCTACCACCAGTCTTCTGCTTATGGGCAGGTTCAGTAATGGCTGATTTGTTGTTCTTATTTTTGTCCTTTGCCGGTACCTTATCGGATGGTTTGGTATTGGAAATAGCGATAAGAGAACCATTTTCCAGGCGCTCAGTGCCGGTTGTGGCTACTTGGTCGCCAATTTTTAATCCTTGGGTAATTTCAGTAAACCCGTCATTGGTATTTTTGCCAATCTTGACCATAATTCGTTCAACATGATTACTCGGCGTGACCCGGAACACATAATAATTCGCCCCATCAGCGACAACGGCCGTTTGAGGAATAATCAGCATCTGCCGCTGTTTGCCCAGGAACTGGACAATATTGGAAGAAAATCCGGGTGACAGTAGTTTGTCTTTATTGCTGATCCCTGCTTTGACATCAAAGCGGCCTGTTGAGGGGTCCACTGTTGGAGCAACGTAAATCACAGAGCCTTTAAAGGTATGATCAGGCACTGCCGCGGAGGTTAAATGAACGATCTGCCCTAACTTGACATCGTTTCTCTCACTTTGTTCGAGGGAATAAGTGACATCCAGTCTGGCCACGTCAACCAGCCTGACCACAGCAGAGCCAACACCGATGTATGCCCCCAGGTCAAAGTGATAGCTGCCAAGCACACCGTCATAAGGCGCCTTTAGCTTCAGGTTTTCCAAAGCGGTCAGCGCTACTTTTTTATTGGATTTAGCTTCTTCCAGCTTGGTCTTTATGGAAACCTGCTCAACTTCAGAAAATACATTTTTATCTTTCACCAGCTGATAACGCTGGTAATTGGATTGAGCCTCAATCAATTGTGCCTTAGCGGATGCCAACTGAGCATTGGCTGTGCTACTGTCAAGTAGGGCAATAACATCCCCTTTTTTTACCGTCGCGCCTTCGGGAAATAGTATCTTCTCCAAGTGACCTGAGCCTGCAAAACTCAGTTCCGTGTCATTCTGGGCACGGAGTGTACCAATACTGGTGAGGCTTACAGGTGAAGAACGTCCAGTGACTAAGGCTGTTTCAATATTGACGGCTACGGGTTTTTTCTTGGGTTCTTCAGCATGGGCAAATGTAAAAATACCTCCCAGTATCAGCATACTGAGAACATGTTTTTTTAACTGTTTTACACGACATAATACCATTAGACACATAACTCGGTATACCTGGGAAAAATCAATCAGAAAAGTGGATATCAGTGCTTATCTTTTCTGGAGCGGGGAGAGTCAACCAACCAACATACATCAACCCCTATCATCCTGTTAGGTGGGTATATTGGCGTGGAAAGTCTGTAAACGCAAGAATGTTTATGGCAGGGACGCGGAAATACTCTCATCAGTTTCGTTTTTCACAAAAGATCATGAACCACTGCTGCCTGATTAATCAATCAAGGAATAAGCAGGGAGCGTCATACTAATATTTTCTATCAATTGCTTAAAGTGATTCCTAAACATGACTTTCAGAAAGTGGTGGATCGAACAGTGGTGAGGACAAGGTAAGGACGCTGCCTTGGAACTGAGCGTGTAGTAATGTTTGCTCAACTTGCTCAGCGCCTCTCTCTTCGAGACCTGGCAGTTGACATCCTTCCCCATCTGATTTTGAGTGTTGCTTCTTGAAGCAGAATAATCCCTTAGAGCCGCAAGGTTTCGCGCAATTCTCAGGGCAGTTTATGAAATATCCGGGCTAGAGCGTCCAATTCACGTTTCTTATGTTGCAAAACGCTTCAATGAATGAATATCGTATCGGCAGGTTTTTCCCTCAAGGCTGTAGGTGGGCGATGCATCAGCCAGAAAAGGGGCTTTTCTCGGGCGTTTAATTACAACGCGGTGGGTTGCCAATGCCAAAGCAGGGGGTAACAGCGCATTGGCATCTTTGTCATCTCCTATCAGGGAATGAAACAATTGCATTTCTTTTTTTACCAGCGCTGATTTATCCCGATGAGGGAACATGGGGTCGAGATAAACAACATCATAGGGTTTCTGTTCATCGAGCATGGCAGTCATCGTCCCCACGGCATCACCTTGAATCAGGCCCATACGGCTGATAATGTCAGCAACGTCTCCACATAAGGCCGCTCGTTTCAAGCCATCCTCCAACAGTGCCCCAATGATGGGGGAGCGCTCAAGCAGTGTGACTTGACACCCGAGCGTTGCCAACACAAACGCATCCCGCCCCAAACCACCGGTGGCATCGAGAACGCGGGGAGTGACGCCTTTATTCAAGCCCACTGCTTTAGCGATATCCTGCCCTTTACCCCCACCAAACCGACGACGGTGCCCTACTTTACCACCGACAAAATCAACAGTCACAGGGGAATCTTTTTTACCCGCGCGTCGAAGCCCTAAACCGTCGCAGGTATATTCAATAATAACTGATGCCTCTGGAAGCCGCTTTTTAGCGCAAAGGGGTTGTGCCCCTAACGACGTAAAAAACCGTTTGAGGGGGAGCATTTCTTCTGGCCAATCTTGTATTGCCAGAAATAACGGAACATTTATTGCGGACATGTTGACTACCGGGATTGTATTGACATAAGAAACATAAGCTCAGTGATGAGAAGAGTCGTTTTTTGAAAGGCAGACTTTTAAGACTGCTTCTAACCTTTTTGCCTTGTCTCAGCTTGTCTCGCTCCTTTTGCAAGAGTCCTTTTATTGAGCTTTCAAGCTTATTCCAACAACGCCTGCCGCTCATCCTTTTTTAATGCAACTTTATCGCGTAAATAAACCGGCATAGCTGCTTCAGCCGGTAATACTTTGCCCCGCTTAAAATCTTGTGCGGCAATGACAGCCATATCAGCCGCATGGGGAAGCGCTTTGTTGTCATACTGGCGAACAGTGACAGGTAAACGGTCATGAAACCCCCACCCTGTGCCCATGCCAAAAGCTGTTTCTGATTGAAAAGCCGGTGGTAAATCCAGCCGCTCTGCCTTAGTCACCTGTTCATCACAGACTGACGTCATAACGCCCTGGTGCTCGATGAAAGCCCCCCAGTATACTTCATCCATGCGTGCATCAATGACCGATAGGACTGATTGAGCCTGATAGCGGCGATAGCCCTGTTGCGCCAGAGCTGCCAGCGTCGATATGGGGATCACCGGACAGTCCACGGCAAATGCCAGTCCCTGAACCATGGCGGTGGCCACGCGCAGGCCGGTGAATGCCCCCGGACCTCGGCCAAAGGCCAGCGCGTCCATCTGTCGCAAGGTGAAACCGGCATCGTTCAGAAGTTTCTCAATCATGGGCAATAGCTCACGACTGTGGCGACGCGGAATGACATCATAGTGCTCAAGTACATCGCCATCGATATTCAGGGCAACGGAACAAGCTTCTGTGGCGGTATCTAGGACAAGCAATTTCATGGGACATCCTGGGAAATAGTATCGGCAATCAAAAGCAGGGAATACATGCTACGCCCCCTTCATTCAGGCACTGCCAGTGCGGCTGTGATTCCCACAGAGGGGAATCTGCCACGGTGTGAGTCTCTGCCTTGCCGGTGATAGCAACGGAAGCTTTGTGGGGTTTAGTCCCAGGCGGTACTGGCAGCCTGGGAGCCTGTCGGACTTATGCTTTCGAGCATAAGTCCGACAGGCTCCTATGGCAAAAAAACAGGGTTTGGTTATTTTCTATGCTGTAAACAGATCCTTTGTTCACCCCAAATCAACAGAGAAAATACCTCAAACCGTTTTTGTTCTCGGCCTAGGCGTTGATAACAGGCGCTTTTAATGCGTCAATTACAGCCGCGCGAATGGCATCAACATTACCAGCACCGTCAATACGGCTGTATTGCTGGCCTTCCATGGCCTGATAGAAGTGAATCAGGGGTGCCGTTTGGCTGTGGTATACTGACAGGCGCTTGCGAACGGTTTCTTCCTGATCATCGTCGCGCTGAATCAATGCCTCCCCGGTCAGATCATCTTTACCCGCTTCCTTAGGGGGGTTGTGCTGAATATGGTAAGTACGACCGCTATCAGGATGCACACGGCGACCCGCTATGCGCTGAACGATAGTATCGTCTTCCACAGCAATTTCAATCACATGGTCAATAGCAACACCAGCATCTCGCAGTGCTTCTGCCTGAACAATGGTGCGTGGAAAGCCGTCAAAAAGAAAGCCTTTAGCACAGTCATCCTGCTCAATACGCTCTTTGACCAATGCAATAATAACCTCATCAGACACCAATGAACCTGCGTCCATTACTCCTTTGGCTTTTTTGCCAAGATCAGAGCCGGATCTGATGGCGGCGCGCAGCATATCACCGGTAGAAATCTGAGGAATACCAAACTCTTCCATGATAAATTTTGCCTGAGTACCTTTCCCGGCACCTGGCGCCCCCAGCAAAATCACTCGCATAAAGCTACGCTCCCGTCATAGGGCTTCCACAGACGGTTATCACTGAAAGCCCACTGCTAAAAAATGCAGAAGCATATACAGCTCATCATTGAGTTACAAGGGTTATCCATCATTGCTGAAGACAAACCATCGTGATATATGCCTCTAAAAATCTGTTACCTATTGATTATGAGGATATTATTGATAAAGATTTGTTAGCCTCAATTTAGCGGTTGAATGCCGTTTTCCCCATCAGGAGTGAGGCTTGCCCCACGGTAAAAACGGTCGGTTGCTGAATTCAGGTTTAAGGCTGTCGATACTATAAGTCGATATATAAAGA
>NZ_JAVLSP010000032.1:0-38569 GCF_031528575.1 Candidatus Sororendozoicomonas aggregata | reverse complement strand
TTTGCTTAAATAGGTCAACTATTCGCGCAAATCCATCGAAAAATCTGACTCGCTCTACTGAATTTCATGCTCGAAAGCTTAAGCCCGACAGGCTCCTGGGAGTACATCATGTACAAGAAGTCTCTATCACGAATCAGAAAATTCATGGCGAACAAATCGTTTGTTGTTATTACTGGCCTCTTGAGCTTATCCATCATCAGCAACGCTTATAGCAAAAATACTGTTATTTACATTAAAAATCTAATACCTCCAAATGACCCCTATTACTCAAAAAACGGCTATAAAGTTGAACCTCAGGGCAAAGGTCGCTGTATGTACGGCGTGTATAACCCAAACTCACACACTGCCATTTATGGTAAAGATTATGGAGAAATAGGCCTACATTATGCCGCTACCCACTGGTGTACAATCCACGACAGCTGGCAGGATTTTAAGGTGACAAACAGTGATACAGGAAAGGTGGTGGGCAGGTTTAGATGGTATAAGATAGCAGGAGACATCCCGTATCTACTTATGAAAGATAATCCTGGCAACTTTATGGTCAATCCAATATTGTGGGATGTGCGCAACAAATTGAATATCTTCTGTAAGCTCAAGGCTTGACATAAGAATGCACTCTCAGTGACAAGAAAATGGTTTTCCGCAAAACGAGCAGACACCTGCGTAGCCATCTCCGTCAAAGTCTGCTTAATGCAGCTGGAAAGCCGATTTTATGTCAACCCTGTCTATGTCAACCTGAAGGCAGACATGACTTTCCTGGTAATGAACGGTAGGAGTAAATCATGAGCATGAAGTCTCTATTACAGGTCAGAAAATTCATGGCGAACAAATCGTTTGTTGTTATTACTGGCCTCTTGGGCTTATCCATCATCAGCAACGCTTATAGCTTAAATACCGCTATTTTTATTAAAAACCTGATTTCTCCAAATCACCCCTATTACTCAAAAAATGGCTATAAAGTTGAACCTGATGGCCAGAGTGACTGCATGCACGGCGTGTATCACCCAAGGTCACACACTGCCATTTATGGTAAACACCGTGGAAAAATAGGCCTACATTATTCCGCTATGGGGAGGTGTATACTCGACGATAGTTATCAGGATTTTAAGGTGACAAACGAGGATACGGGAAAGGTTATGGGCAGGTTTGAATGGTATAAGCAGGCAGGCTTGAGTCCGTATATACATATGATAGATAATCCTGGCCACTTTATAGAGCATATAAGGCCTAATGACAACAAATTGAATATCTTGTGTGATTTCTAGTACATCAATTGAATGAGATTGACGTGTACCATCTCCGTTCATCCTGAGCGGAGTCGAAGAGCGTTTGGCACGATCTATCATGGGCCGGAGTTTACGCCCTTCGACAGGCCCAGGGCGAACGGAGTGCAGAGGCTTATGATAACGACAACCCGTCAAACTCATTGAAACCATGTACTAGGAGCCTGACCGAGAATAGACTGCGCTACTGTGGTTGCGATAAATTGGTCTAAAAATTTCTGCTTCTTCATCAAATAGCCCCGCTATTCTTCTCAGAAACAGAAATTTTTATCCTCAATTTCTCGCAATCCTCGCTAAGGGCGCTATTCTCGGACAGGCTCCTAGAAAGTTCTTCGCGGTCTTCACAATAGTCAGAGATTGCAAACAGGAATGTGGCGACCACTGCCCTGCCAGCGGTAAATCTCCAGGTGCTCAGGTGAACAGCTAAGACACCCTTTCTGGCAACCTGAAACCTCTTTCATCAATTTCCCTTTGCGTATCCAGTGAGCGAGCATACCCCGCATGGCATCAGGCGAGGTATTAAAATGTTGACTGATCTCAGTCAGGGAACAAACTCCCTGACATGACAGATACTCCTGAACGGCTATGAGCATGAGCAACCTTTCCTCCCACCTGATGAGTCTGCCAGTGGCCCGCCAGCAGGGATCGCCTTGAGAGCAAAACCTCCCACCCGCTTCATTACCGCAAAAACCCCGGTCATCACTACAGCAATCATCATAACCCAGCTCAGGGCGACCACAGGCTGCTCCTTCAGGAACGATAACTGGTAGTAGAGTGTCGCGACACCATAACCCAGTAGAAACGTCCATCCACCAACAAACAGTGTCCAGCGCAAACTGGTTTCCCGATAAACGGCACCTAAAGCGGCGACACAAGGCGTATACAACAAAATAAACAATAAATAAGCGACGACTGCCGATTGACTGGGAAACACGTTGCGCATCACTGAAAATGTATCCACAGGGACACCTTGCTCGGCAGATACGCTGTTAAGATCTTCAAGGTTTCCCACATTAAGCCCGATGGGATCAGACGCTTTATTCACCAACGCCGAGAGATTAACAGGGATGGTAGCCAACGCGGCCTTAATACCTTTCCAGAGGCTGAAAACATGTTCAGAAACACCTTCTTCCGCGCCGCCATTACCCGCCACAGCAATGGTATGGTACATGGAGCTGAGCGTGCCAACAACAGCTTCTTTTGCCAGTATGCCGGTAAAAATACCCACTGCCGCCGGCCAGTTATCTTCCGTCATTCCCATAGGCGCAAATACTGGCGTAATAATTTGCCCGATTTTACTGAGCATGGACGCTTCCGTGTTCTCATGCCCGAGGGAGCCATCAACCCCGACAGCATTGAGGGTATTGAGGATAACGACAACCAGCACGATAGCCTTGCCTGCCTTGATGACAAAAGCCTTGAGGCGGTCCCAGGTACGCAGGAGCATCTGCTTCAGTGAGGGCAGGTGGTAGTTAGGAAGCTCCATAATAAAAGGCGAACTGTCCCCAGTAAGCAAACTGTGCTTAAGCACCAGCCCTGTTAACACCGCGGCCCCAATCCCCACCAGGTACAAGACAAAGACCACATTTTGCCCAGTAGCCGGAAAAAATGCGGCAGCAAACAACGCATAGACGGGCAGACGCGCGCCACAGGACATAAACGGTGCCATGGAAATGGTCAGCAGACGGTCCTTCTCATTTTCCAGCGTCCGTGTTGCCATTATCGCCGGCACATTACAGCCAAAACCCACAATCATTGGGACAAAGGCTTTTCCAGGCAACCCCAGAAAACGCATGGCTCTGTCCATTACAAAAGCGGCTCGCGCCATATAGCCCGAGTCTTCCAAGACCGACAAAAATAAAAAAAGACAACCAATGACAGGGATAAATGTGGACACCGTTTGTATGCCCCCGCCTACGCCGTCCGCCAGAAGCGCGATTAACCAGGAGGGCGTATTCATCGCTGCCAGCCAATGGGCGGTGCCATCCACAAACAACGTGCCAAACAACCCATCAAAAAAATCGATAAATGCACTGCCAAAGTTAATGGAAAACATAAACATCAGGTACATGACACCGAAAAATACGGGCAAACCCACTACCCGATTCAGAACAATGCGATCGATACGCTCGCTGAGCTTGTGGCTCACTTCCCCTTTTTGGCTCAGGATATCTTTCATTATCTGGCCAATGGCAGTATAGCGGCCATTGGCAATTAGAATGTCCATATCCACCTGGTATTTTTTTTCCAGCAAGGCAATCTGGTGGCGACCTTCCGCAAGGGCCCCCTCAGAGAAACCCAGGGTATCAAGAACTACCGGGTCAAGCAGCTTCAGGCTATACCACCGCTCGCTACCGGTTATATTTTGTTCTTGAGCAACAACACGTGTCAGCTCCTTGAGACTGCTTTCAATGGACTCACCAAGGTAAACAGGCTTAGGAGGCACCAAACCATGTTCAAGATGGTAATGTAATTGCCCTTTGAGATGTTTAATCCCTTGCCCCTTACTCGCGACAATGGGGATCACCGGGCAACCGAGCTGCTTTGACAGGGCGTCAACGTCAAGCGCAATGTTTTTTTCTGCCGCCACATCCATCATATTCAGCACAACCACCACAGGGACGGCCATATCGAGCAGCTGTGTGGTTAAATAAAGGTTACGTTCAATGTTGGAAGCATCAATAATATTAACAACCAGTTCCGCGCCCGGACCCAGGATATAGTCTCTGGCAATGCGCTCATCCAGCGAAACCTGGTCGTCCACGCCATCAAGACAGTAAGTTCCTGGAAGATCGACAACGTCCACAATGCCATCACCGAATGTGTAATGCCCGGTTCGCTTTTCAACGGTGACTCCTGACCAGTTGCCCACACGCTGGCGAGCGCCTGTCAAGGCGTTGAACACCGTCGTTTTGCCACAGTTGGGGTTCCCGACGATGGCAATGACATGATCAGTCATAGGCAATCCACCTCAACAACATTCGCTTCATCCCGGCGAACACTCAACTGAAATCCCCTCACAAGCAATTGAATAGGATCTCCCATAGGCGCGATACGGCAGATACGAAAAGCCGTCCCCGGCGTTAACCCCATTGCCAGAAGCTTTCGCCGGTAAGTCAGACCCGACTGACAAAACGCTACAACTGTACCACAGTCACCCGTTTTTAGCTCACCCAACATGACTGTCATCTTACCTCTCCTGGTTAAACCCCCGTCAGTTTTTCTCGATTTTTTTGGAGGGAAAACGGATAAAATACTACTAAGGAGCCTGTCGGACTTAAGACAATTTCGGCCTGAAATCCAGAAAGCGCGAGAAAGCATAAGTCCGACGGGCTCCTAAGCATCAGAACACAAGGCCGGTAAATGCCGGTGTCTCCAACGCCTGAGGTCATACTTTTGCCGCTTTTGACAAAAAATCATCAGCAGCCTCTAAGAAGCAGTCTTAAAAGTCATGCTCCCACTGCGGCTACGATAAATGGGTCTAAAAAGTCGCTTTCGTTCGTCAAATAGTCCCGCTATTCTCCTCACAAAAGCGACTTTTTATCCGCCATTTCTCGCGGTCCTCGCTACGGGCAGACTTTTAAGACCGCTTCTAAGAAATACAATGGCGTAAGAGTATAGCTAAATGAGAATTATTACAATTTAAAATAAAGATGACTGTCACGAGTACACCCTTTCAATGAGCCACTGAGCCCGTAAAACACATTGAAACGGCCATCATGAACCAAAAAAATGAGCAATTACAGCTGAAATTTCAACTCGCATAAGTCAAAGACAGCCCTCGCAGCCATCAACGGTGAGCTGAGACCGCGAGGAAATATAAAATCCTGAGCGTACACGAGAACTGTTTAACACCAGGAGCCAAACAGCAATAAAAAGATCATCGGGCAGGTTGCTAACCTCTGGACAAAATTGTTTAACCCTCCTTTACAGAAGCTGGCAGGAGAGCCTGATCATCATTCGCTAACCACAACGCCAGCGCATCAAGATATGTGTTGATATTTATCTGCGGATTCGCAGCAGGCGCTGAGGCGTCAACAGAAAAACCAGAAGGTAGCGCCCGTTTTACAACCGCAGCCTGGTACTTGATATGAGGCTGGTCTGAAATAACCAACACTGACCCCGTAGCCGGGCTCGTCGCCAGCCAATCTTCTACCGTATCTTGTGTACAAGGTCTCACCCATTGCTTGTTCTGCCACTTTCTGGCGCTATCAACAAACGCGGCCGGCGCGCTTGGCAGTGGCGTTGAAAACCAAATCATTCTCGCCGCCTCTGATTCGGTGGCAGGCCGGGCAGCCGGGTTATCGCTACCTATCACATGCCTGACAAATGAATCCACCCTATCAATTTCAGAGACAAGGGGCCTTTGCCCGGTGAGAAAATAGATTTTTTTAAAGTGAATACCCTGCTTGGAGAGCATTACCGCATTCTGAAAACGCCGCTCCATGGCAGGAACCGTTCCCCCTAAAACCAGCACATGATCATACTCTTTTTGCTGGGGTAGACGCTGACCGACCATGCCAAGGTCATGGAGAAGAGCCATTACAGCTTGACGCTTGGCAGGTTCAAGGCGCGACGCTGGTACTTCCCAACGCTCTACCCCCTGTTTTCGCCGCCAGACCTGTGTGGCCTGAATCATCGACGCTCTGTTTTTTTTATGGGGTATATCCAGCAAGGTTAATAACGCATCCACTTGTAAAAAAGGCGTCTTTTCTTTTTCTGCCGCAACTGCCGGAGCGGTCAGTATCAGCATAGCAGCGCATAAAAATGCCGGTAACATGCCATTGAACCTCTATTCCAAACCATGGTGAGATAATGATAGGCCACAAAGCAGCTAGGAGCTTGTCGGACTTAAGACAATTTCGGCCTGAAATCCAGAAAGTGCGAGAAAGTGCGAGAAAGGACGAGAAAGTGCGGCCAGAATTTCCGATCAATTTGCTTAAATAGGTCAACTATTCGCACAAATTGATCGAAAATTCTGACTCGCCCTACTGAATTTTATGCTTGAAAGCATAAGTCCGACAGGCTCCTGGAGCGAAATTCCTACATAATCCCAGCACCCACAGGGTACTTATCCTGTTGCATCTGGCCTGAAATGCACAGCCAGCCAGACACTTTCTTGCGCTGGATCTGTCCATTCTACACGGTGCCTGATATGAGCTGGCAGCAAAATATGATCACCCGGAAACAGATCATACAATGCCGCATGGCCTTCAACGCGCAACGTAGCAGCGCCTGTTAACAACACCACCCATTCATCCCATTGCTGGTCATACCACTCGTTCTCTGGCGTGTAATGCCCTTTAGAGACAATCCGCTCTATCTTTAATGCCTCACGGTCTTGCAGCACCTCAAAAAACTCCTGTGACAATTCTTCCGGGATATCCTTGAACAGATTTTTGTTCATCATCACGACTCCTGCTTCTATCTAAAAAGCCATGTATCAACCAACAATACATGGCAAACAATCAGACCAGACACCGTTTCTACCCTTGGGCGTTATTAATCAGAGGTGTGTCCAGCCAGTCATTATTTCAGTCATTATTTGCGTCTAGGACGCCTGACTGAGAATAGACCGCGCTACTGCGGTTGCGATAAATTGGTCTAAAAATTTCTGCTTCTTCATCAAATAGCCCCGCTATTCTCCTCAGAAGCAGAAATTTTTAGACCAATTTATCACAATCCTCCTACGGGCGCTGTTCTCGGACTGGCTCCTGGGCAACAGGTATTCTATAGAGTCCTTAATGTTTTAAGTCGCTAAAAGATTTCAGTTCAACAGCTTCTTCACCGTCTCCGTTTTGCCTTTTATCACCGAGATTAAACGGCTCGAACTCTGGAAGCTGCGCTATAAAAAACTGTCTGACTTTGTCGCGATGATAACAAGCAACACCAATTACACCAGCGATGACTACTAAAGGTGCTAACGTACCAACAATAGGGGCAGTGGGAAATCCGGTTTGTCCCGACCCCTGAGTCTCAGTGGTATTGGCGGAAGACAAACTGCTGGCACTCCTTGTTGGGCGAATAGTTACTCCACCGCCGGCCGGCACTGTGGTGGTTGTATTGAACGTAGCGTTTATCATGGAGGCGTTATTCGTGCGCGTATTGATGACACTTCCATTGCCCCTGGTGACAGGCTGATTTGATAAGGATTCAGTGGATGTCCACCTCTGAGTTGTTCGCGCTGCCCGCGTTGTAGGATCTGACTGCGTTGTCCGAGCTGCCTGTATTGTAAGATCTGCCCGCGGTGTAGAATCTGCCTGCGGTGTAGAATATACCTGCGTTGTAGAATCTGCCCGCATTGTAGAATATACCTGCGTTGTAGAATCTGCCCGCGTTGTAGAATCTGCCCGCGTTGTAGAATATACCTGCGTTGTAGAATCTGCCCGCGGTGTAGAATCTGCCCGCATTGTAGAATATACCTGCGTTGTAGAATCTGCCCGCGGTGTAGAATCTGCCTGCGGTTCAGTGGATGTCCACCTCTGAGTTGTTCGCGCTGCCCGCGTTGTACGATCTGCCCGCGCTGTTGTTGCTGGTGTGGAAGTAGCCCCAGCACCTGCGGACAGCAGAGTAAACAGCGCGGTACTCAACACGTTCTTTATACCCGATGCCATTCCTGTTCCAACACCTCGCTTGCCCCTACTAACAGACGACGGGTTATCACCATTACCCCTGCTGGCTGTCATGGCCGAGGGAGCAATGTCGGAAGCATTATAAATCTCACGACATAATTGCCGAAGTGCTTCCCAGTGTTCCTCACTATTATCACCGCATTCAAAATAACTATTTTCTTCTATATAGCCACGGTATTCACGCTTATTGAAAGCCGCGGTCATATGATCTTCATCACCTTTTAAAAATCTGACAACAAATCCTGTGTGCTCATCGATCCTTTGCCTGGTTAATCGGCTATCATCGGGCAACTCAGTAAACAGCAGGGCAGCCTGCTTGAGGTATTCGTCATGACCGGGGTGCTTTGCCGTGTTGTAAACAACAGGAACCAACAAGTCCTTTGTTTCTTTCTTGCCAAGCCCTGCCTGACGAAACAACCCGATTAACTTTTTAAGCTGATCCAGTCGTGGGTGGGTGATAGCATAATCATCAGCGCCTGCCCCCAATAACAGCAGTTTTTCCGAAAACGTTTTTTCCTTTACTTCAGCTTTCTCCGTCAGTGCGAAGATAATTTTTTTTGCGACACCCCGCATTTCTGTGTTGTTAAAAAAATCATCATCAATTTTTTCCAACAATTGTTCAATGGGAACCGTCCCATATTTATCCAGGATCACCTTGTAAAGAGTATTAGCAGGTACAGCAACACGACTTTTTTCGCCTTTTTTATTTGAATACTCTTCGTTTACCAGGTTGGCAGTTACTGTATCAAAAAATTGTCCATATACTGAACCAACAAACCATAAATTAACCGATATAAACAATAAAAGGGGATAGTACTTTTTCAAGATAGACATGATACAAATCCACTATAAAAACAGTAATAAAACGAATCACAAAAACACTGTAGTAGCTACTTTCTTATTTGGCAATTTGATGAAATTTATTAGTTTACAGGGACGAGTATTCTAAATACATGCATTTGATAATAACTTCAGTCAATAAGTGATAACATTCTGGTAATATGGCAATGCCTATCTCTGAATATAAAGATAAAAATACCTGGAAACAGCCAGGCTTCTTGCCGCAAGAATATCAGTAATTTAAATCGTTATACTATTAAACGACAAAAATTAAATAACGTAAAGGGATAGCGTGCAAAGGTTTTATTATTTCCTGAAAGCACTGTTAGAACGTATTTTCTAATGGCTTACCCTCATCGTTATTGTCTCTATCACACTGAAAATTAACGATGGAATCTTATTCATTTTGATAAGCCGATGGATAGCCTGTGAATGCCATAAAAACCACGCATCAACTAACAACACGTGGCGAACAATTAAGCCAGACAAAAGACGATAGAAAGCATTCCCCAAGCCATACCATTGTGTCTGAAACCTACCAGCCCGGTGGCTTGACCCGATACTGATGCGGTAATTTTTCATGTACAGATCAACCTTACGACAGTGAACTTATTGCCAGTCGTTAACTTTACTTTAAGCTGTGGGGAACAGGTATTCTATACCTTCATTAATTTTTTGACCCACCAGCAGAAGTCAGCTCAACAGTTTCGTAGCCGTTTCCCTTATGCGTTCGATCACCAAGATTAAACGGCTTAAACCCTGGAAACCGCGACGACAAAAACTGACTAATATTATCCCGTTGCCAATAGAGAGCACCTCCAATTGCGCCAGCGGCGATTAAAACAGGTATTGTTGTACCAACAATGGCGGCAGTGGAAAAACCAGATTGTCCTGACGCTTGAGACTCATTGCTATTGCCAGAAGACAAACCGCTGGCATTCCTTGTGGGACGAATAGTTGACCTACCGCCGGATACCGGCACTCTGGTTGTATTGTCTGTCATTGTACTGAAGGTGGCGTTTGCCATGGAGGCGTTATTCTCGCGCGTCTTGATGACACTGCGATTATCCTTGCTTACAGGCTGATTTGATGGGGGCTTAGTGGGCTTTAACCTCTGGGTTTTCCCAGTTGTCCTTGCCTGAGTTGTCCGAGGCTGGGTAAAGAGGGGGAGGGTTTTCTTCTGACAAACTGGTTTGACCCTGGGCACCTCAGTCACCTCGTCGGAAAATGCGGGTATCTTGTCCAAACATTGTTGAAAAAAACCCTGAACACAATCAATACCGGCACTGCCATTGATATTAGGGCATTGACGTTGAACATGCTGGTGAAGCCTGTATTGGGTACAGAACGGAGGCTTTTCGTCTGATCCGTGTAAACAGTCATTACACCCATCACACATATATGAGTCAGGAATACACCTTCTGCCACATTTATAATAACCATTACTCTGACAACGATCGCAGAATCTAGAGGATTCATCATCATTAACCGAATCACTACTTTCTGCGGAGCAATCTTTTTCGTCGTCACACGTCCAATTGTCGGGAATACACAAATCTCCAGTGCCAGTTTTAGTCTTATTATAAGACAGACAATTATATTCCTTCGGTTGACAGCCGACACCTAGATAATTGTTATTCAATCCGTACTCACACTCTTCACGAAGAATTCTTGCGCATTCCTTATCAGTTATGCTGTCGGGACAAACCCCACGCCAATCGCTGGCATTGGAGGGAGAGGTTGCCGATTCTCCTGTTGTTGCTGGTGCAGGGACAGCCCCAACACCAGCCGAATAAGACAACAGGGTACACAGGGCAGTACTCAACACGGTCTTTATGCCCGATGCCATTCCTGTCCCACCACCTGCCTTGCCACTACTGACAGACGTCGGGTTATCACCATTCCCCCCCTCCCTGCTGGCTGTCATGGCCGAGGGAGCAATGTCAGAAGCGTTATAAATCTCACAACATGACTGACGAAGTGCTTCCCAGCGTTCTTCACTGTTATCGTCACTGTCGAAATAGGTGTTCTCTTGTATATAGTCGCGGTATTCGCTTTTATTAAGGGCCGCGGTGATATGATCTTGATCATCCCTTAAAAAACTGACGACAAAGTCTATGTGCTCATCGACCCTTTGTCGGGTTGATTGGCTATCATTGGGCAACTCAGTGAACAGCAGGGCAGCCTGCCTGAGGTATTCGGTATGATCGGGGTACTTTGCGGCATTGTAAACAATAGGCACCAACAAGTCCTTCGTTGTTTTGTCACCCAACCCTGCCTGACAAAACAACTGGACTAACGTTTTAAGCTGATCCAGTCGTGGGTGTCTGATGTCATAATCATCAGCGCCTGACCCCAATAACAGCAGTTTTTCCGAAAATGTTTTTTCCTTTACTTCAGCTTTCTCCGTCAATGCGAAGATAATCTTTTTTGCGTCCCCCTGCATTTGTGTATTGTAAAAAAAATCGTTATGAACTTTTTCCAGCAATCGCTCAATGGGAACCGTCCCATATTTATCCAGGAACACCTTGTAAAGGGTATTGGGAGGGACAGCAACATGACTTTTTTCCCCTTGTTTATTTAAATAAGCATTAATTACTGGGCTAGCATTATCTGAATCAAGATAGTCTCCATAGACTGAATCACCGAACCATAAATAAACCGATAAAAACAGGAAAATGGAATAGTACTTTTTCAAAATAGGCATCATAAAATCCACTATAAAAATAGTAATAAGACGGATCACAAAAACACTGTAGTATCTACTTTATTATTTGGCAATTTGATGTTATTATTGAATTTGTTAACTGTCAGGAACCAGCATTCTAAAACAGGCATTTGATAATAGCTTCAGTCAACCAGTAATAACACTCTGGCAACATAGCATTCCCTATCTGTGAATATAACGATAAAAACACGTGAGAACAGTCAAGCTTATTTTGCCACAGAAATATCGGCAATTCGAATCATCCTCTTATTAAACGACATTATTACAACAATACACAAAAATAGTGTGAAAATCTTTTCTTTTTTTCCTGAAAGCACTGTTAGAACGTATTTTCTAATGACATACCCTCATAATAATTGTATCTATGAGGCTAAAAGTAATGATAGAATTTTGCTGACTTTGATAATTTAATGGGTATCTTGTCAATACAATAGAAGTCGTGTATTAGCCAACAACAAATGGCAAATAATTTTAAGTCAAACACCCCAGGCTTTGTTGATATAATACCAATAAAACTTTTTAACCCCATTATAAGCATAGCTACCTGGGCACAAAGACAAGACGAAGTGACCGCCAGGAGCCTGTCGGACTTAAGACAATTTCGGCCTAAAACCCAGAAAGCGCGAGAAAAAGTGTGAGAAAGTGCGAGAAAGTGCGGCCAGAATCTCCAATCAATTTGCTTAAATAGGTCAACTATTCGCGCAAATTGATCGAAAATTCTGACTCGCCCTACTGAATTTCATGCTCGAAAGTTTAAGCCCGACAGGCTCCTAGCCTTAGTTATGGCAAGGAGCTTCAACGCAGTATTCCCCCCTCAGGTAACTAACGCAATAGGGGATTTAGAAAAGACGATTGATATTATTCTCAGCTTTTAATTTTTCTGCAAGCTTTAGTGAGCAGGAACCCTATACACCCGTCGATC
Source organism: Candidatus Sororendozoicomonas aggregata (assembly GCF_031528575.1). Classification (NCBI taxonomy): domain Bacteria; kingdom Pseudomonadati; phylum Pseudomonadota; class Gammaproteobacteria; order Oceanospirillales; family Endozoicomonadaceae; genus Candidatus Sororendozoicomonas; species Candidatus Sororendozoicomonas aggregata. The sequence continues at coordinate 26,164 of NZ_JAVLSP010000032.1, read as the reverse complement.
TCCTGAATCAAAAAGTCCAGCCGGATCCAACTCCATACTGTCGTCATCTTCTCTAGTATGCGTCAGATTACCAAGATCAAACGGCCTAAACCCTGGAAACCGCGTTAAAAAAAATTGTTTGATTTTATCACGTTTGCAAAAGGCAACAGCAAGCACACCGGTGATCATCGCGAGAGGTACCATTCCACCGACAAAAGCACCAATGGGAAGACCGGATTGATTGGCGTCATTATTGAGCGTCTTGATAGTTTTTGTTGGCGGCTGATGTGTAGACACAGGTCTTCCTATACCTTCCAAACACCGCTCAAAAGTGCCCAGAACACAATCATTACCCCTATCCCCCTTAAAATAAGGACATTGATCTTTCACATATCTACCCAACCTGTGCCGAACACACGTTTCGTAGTCTTCATCCGTCCAGTCCAGACAGTCGAAACGCCCATCACACATACTTGTCTCACGAATACATTTGCCGTCACATTTATAACCATGACTAAAATCACCCCCTTCGCAAATATCACAACGGACAAAAGCTTCATCAGATCCAGAGACAGGGCAGTCCTGTTCACGGTTACATACCTGCTCTTTAAGGATACAATGAGGCGTCTTACCATAAGGTTCACAATTGAATAGAGGGGGGCGGCACCCGACACCTAAGTAATTATTTTCTACCCCATGTTGACACAAATCCTCAAGAATGTTTTTACATTGTTTATCGTACACGTTGTCAGGGCAAAGAGCACGCCAGTCAGAAGGACCAAAGGCCAGTGGCGTCTTCTGACAATCGGCGTTCACCGAAGGTACCACGCCGGTGGCTTGATCAGAAAATGCAGATACCTTGTCCAAACAACGTTGAAAAACCCCCCGGACACAATGAATACCAGCATTGCCACTGACATCAGGACATTGACGTTGAACATGTTGGTGAAGCTTATACTGAATACAAGACCATGGCCTTTCGTCTTCTCCATGCAAACAGTCATCACACCCGTCACACATGGCTGAATAAGGAATACACCTTCTCCCACATTTATAATAATCATTCAGCTGACATCTATTGCACAGAATAGGGGCTTCATCAACACCCCCAGCCGGGTCGAGATAGCAATCACGTTCTTCATCACACCGCCAGGCATTGGGAATACATTCAGCTTTTTGGCTATCATAAGACAGACAATTGTAATGATCCGGTATACATCCGGCACCGAGGTAATTATTTTTCAATCCGTATTCACACTCTTTGCGAAGGATGCCCGCGCATTGCTTATCATCGACGGTTTTGGGGCATAATAGTCTGCGCCAATCGCTGGCATTAGCCGGGGAAGTTGCCGTTTCTCCTGTTGTCGAACGGGTTGTTACTGGTGCGGGAGTAGCCCCAACGCCTGCCGAACAAGTCATCAGGGTAGCCAATGCACCAGACAACAGGATCTTTATATTTGATGCTATTCCTGTCCCAACACCTGGCTTGCCCCTACTAACAGACGACGGGTTATCACCATTGCCATCGCCGGTACTTCGGGCTGTCATCGCCGAGGGAGCAATGTCAGAAGCGTTATAGAGCTCACAACATGACTGACGAAGTACTTCCCAGTACTCTTGCGTATTATCGCCAGTGTCAAAATACATGTTTTCATCGATATAATGACGGTACTTATTCTTATTAAAAGCGGCGATCATGTGATTTTCATCACCTGTTAAAAATCTGACGACAACATCCATGTGCTCATCGACCCTTTGTCGGGTGAGTCGAGTATCATCGGGCAACTCAGTAAGAAGCAGGGCAGCCTGCTTGAGGTATTCGCTATGATCGGGGTACTTTGCCGTGTTGTAAACAATAGGCACCAACAAGTCCTTTGTTTTTTTCTTACCGAGCCCTGCCTGACAAAATGAGCGAATTAACTTTTTAAGCTGGTCCAGTCGTGGGTGTACGATGTCATAATCATCAGCCCCCGAGCCCAATAACAGCAGTTTTTCAGAAAAGGTTTTTTCCTTTACTTCAGCCTTCTCGGTCAATGCGAAAATAATCTTTTTTGCGACACCCTGCATTTCTGTGTTGTCAAAAAAATCATCATTAATACTATCCAGCAATCGTTCAATGGGAACCGTACCATAATTCTCGAGGAGCACCTTGTAAAGAGTATCAGCAGGGACAGCAACACGACTTGTTTCACCTTTTTTATTTAAATACTCTTGGTTTACCAGGGAAGGATAACTTGTATCAAAAGATTGTCCATATACTGAACCACCAAACAATAAATAAATCGATAAAAACAAAAAAAGGGAGGAGTACTTTCTCATGATAGACATCATACAAACTCACAATAAAAACAGTAATAAAACGCATCAAAAAAACACTGTAGTATCTACTCTCCTATTTAGCAATTAGATGGAAATCTAAAATCCATCTATTGTGCAGGATTGGGTATTATAAAATGAAATGCCTAAACCACTATAAAAAGACAAAATACAAGAAAAGAAAGCAGTTTATAAAAAAAGCACGCACTTTGATTGAAACCGCAAGATAAGAGTTGATAGTGTTCACGGGCTATAAACTCACCAATGAGCTTATCATTAAGCTCTTGCGATCTTGAAAAGCAGATTGCACGTCGGGCCAGCCTCGTTCTGAAATTAAGGTTCTAGGAGCCTGTCGGACTTAAGACAATTTCGGCCTAAAATCCAGAAAGTGCGAGAAAGTGCGAGAAAATGCGGCCATATTTTCCGATGAATTTGCTTAAATAGATCAACTATTCCCACAAATCCATCGAAAATTCTGGCTCGCCCTACTGAATTTCATGCTCGAAAGCTTAAGCCCGACAGGCTCCAAGGGCGATGGGTATTATTTCTGCTTGTGCTTTTTCCTGGTTTTTCGCGCATGTTCCATCAAACGACGCTTTTTCTTCATCTGACGTTCATTCAGTTTGTTTTTTCTCCCCTCAAAAGGGTTATCACCTGAGCGTAGCTCAATGCGAATGGGTGTCCCCATGATTTTTAGTGCTTTTCGGAACGTATTTTCAAGGTAACGCTGATAAGAAGCAGGTACCGCATCAGTCTGATTACCATGAATCACCAGTGTTGGTGGATTCATGCCACCGGAGTGACAATAGCGCAACTTGATTCTGCGACCGTTGACCAAAGGTGGCTGATGCTCACTCACCGCATCCTCAAGAATACTGGTCAGTTGATTGGTGGAAAGCTTGCGAGTAGCACACCCATAGGCTTCTTCAATAGATTCATAGAGGTGCCCGACACCTGTACCGTGCCTGGCTGAAATCATATGTAGCCGGGCAAAGTTGATAAAATTAAGACGACGACTTAATTCGGTCTTGATATGTTTTTTTTCATCTTCGCCCATTCCATCCCATTTATTGATGGCAAGCACAACAGCACGCCCAGACTCCAACACAAAGCCCAGCATATGAAGATCCTGATCAACAATGCCTTCTCGCGCATCAAAAACCAAGACCACAACATTGGCATCTTCAATGGCCTGAAGCGTTTTGATCACAGAAAACTTCTCAATGGCTTCGGTGACTTTTCCCCGCCGGCGGACCCCTGCGGTATCAATCAGCGTATAGTCCTGACCAAATCGTTCGTAGGGGATATAAACACTGTCACGCGTAGTACCCGCCTGATCATATACCACGACACGTTCTTCACCGAGAAGCCGGTTAACCAGGGTGGACTTACCCACGTTGGGCCGACCAACAATACCGATTTTTATCCCTCTGGCTTTAACGCTCCGCTCGTCTTCCTCACCTTCCACCTCGGGTGCCACATCATAAAGCACGTTATCAATCATACCTTTGACGCCACGCCCGTGCACAGCAGCAATCTGATAAGCCCGTCCCAAACCCATTGCCGCAAAGTCAGCTTCTGCCTGGTCAGCATCCACACTGTCCACTTTGTTCAAAACCAGATGGCAGTTTTTACCTTCACGCCGCAGGTAGTTGGCAATCATTTCATCCGCAGCCGTTAAACCTGCTTTAGCGTCCACCAGAAACAACACCACATCGGCTTCTTTAATAGCGGCCAGGGACTGTTCTGCCATTGCCGAGTCAATCCCTTTTTCATCGCCACCAATACCCCCTGTGTCGACAGCAATAAAAGGTTTTTGACCGACTTTGCCTTCACCGTACTTCCGGTCACGAGTTAAACCCGCCACATTCGCTACCAGAGCATCACGGGATCGTGTTAACCGATTAAACAAGGTGGATTTGCCCACATTGGGGCGGCCTACCAACGCAATTACAGGAATCATGATTACTCTACAACAACAAATACTACCCCGGCACAAGCTTACTTCTTTCGCGGTTATTCCCTGACCAAATGCGGCGCCTGAGACTCCAGGACAGGTAATAAACCTGATTTGAATGCCCCCGGTATCACTTCACTTTCAGTCAAACCGCAACAAAGGCAGTAAACATTTGACGCGGTAGCGACCAACCTTTTCAATCTGGCCTGATAAAATATAAAAAAGGGTTGACCACCAAGGGACAACCCGATCACATCAATAATCAGCTGTACTACTGTTTTTTCATGGACAAAGCGACAAGCTTGCCGTTGACCGTTTGGATATACACTCTGTCACCATCAACCACCGGCTGGGCCTCAATGGCAGATGAGCCGACATGATAGCGACCCACCATACTGCCATCTACCTGAGACAACAAATGGATATAACCTTCATAGTCTCCCACGACGACATAATTGCCAAACGTAGCAGGCGCTGACAGGTCACGGTACTCAAGATCCTTCTGCTGCCAGCTCGAAGCACCGGTCCGCTGATCAAGGGAACTGACATAACTGTCCTGGTCGGTCACGTATAAAGAGCCAAAACCTTCTGCCAGTGAGCGGTAACTGGACATTTCTTTCGACCATTTCAACCGTCCCCGGTAAAGATCAAGGGCAGCCACGTTGCCCTGATAACTGGCAACAAACATCGTATCACCGACAATCAAGGGGGTAGTGTCAATATCCACCATGCGCTCAAGCTCTGAACTCCCTTTAGGCGTCGCTACCCTGGCTTCCCAAAGTGGCACGCCGCTTTCGAGACGAAAGGCTTTGACTTCGCCACCGGCGTAACCTGCCAGGGCGGCTTCACCTTCAATCACCGGCGCTGACGCGCCACGCAGTGTCAGGGCCGGTTGCAAAGCACTTTGCGTCCACAATACCTTGCCATTTTCAGCATCAAGTGCCGTCAGCTTGTCGTCAATGCTCTTAACCAGCACCGTAAACCCATCGGATGCAGGTGCTGATAACACTTCACTGCTGACACGCGCCCGCCACAGCTCACTACCATCTTTTTGGCTCAGGGCAATCACATCACCATTTAATGTACCCAGCAAAACCCGGCCACCACGCACGGTAAGCCCACCACTGACACGGATATTCTCCAGCTTACGCCGCCAGATGTCCTTGCCGGTTTTACGGTCCACGGCAATCACCGTCCCTGCGGCACCCACCGCGTAGATAGCGTCACCCTCAATGGTCGGCCTGAGGTTGCCATGGCCCTCTTCTGCCTTGTCCCCCAGGCTTTTTGACCAAACCTTTGTCAAGGTAACCACTTCCCCCTGGAGAGGCTTGAGCGCCTTGGGTGTTTTGACCACTTCTTCTTCAGAAGAAAACAAGCTACATGCTGACAGCCCCGAAACCAGCAATACCACGGCTAATGCCCTGAAACACCTTTCCATCCTCTAGCTCCCTTGTGGCAATGTTGGTAACGTTGCCAGATCATCCAGTTTCAGTTGCAGCAATGGGCGGGATTGACCCTCAGCCTGTGCTGCTTCCATCGCTTTTTTGTATGCCTCACGTGCTTTATCATCCTGTCCCAACGCCACATAAGCATCGCCACGTACCGCATTGATACTGCCAGTGAAAGACGAGTTATCAGGCTTGAGCGCCGAAAGCACATCCAATGCCTTCTGTGGCTCGCTCTCAGGAATGGAAAGCAGGACACGCGCCAACCTGACACGAACAATAACCTCAATATTATCATCGGGTTTTTGCGCCAGTACCCATTCTAATGAGTCTCGCGCTTTTTCAAGGGTATGATCTTTCACCTGTTGCTGGGAAAGGAATAATGTCGCCAGGGCAGCATAACGACTGCTGCCGTAATCTTTTTGAAGGTTGTCAACCACATGCGTGACCGTGGCTTTCTGCTCTTCGTTCAATACCGGCCCCTTCGCATCAGCCACTGTATCAAGCAGGTTTTGGTAAAGCGCCGAGGCGGCAGCAGCCCTTCCATGCTGATTTTTTTGCCAGGCCTTATAACCAAACACCGCTACCAGCGTGATGAGAACACCGACAACCGCTGGTTGCCCGTAATCTTTCCACAGCCGTTTGAGTTGTTCTATCTGCTCTTCGTCCGAATCGTAACTCACCCTTTACTCCTGATTACTCCTGAATACGCTGTTTCAGATAATCTGCTAACGCAGACTCTGGCACCTGAGCCTGGGGCTCATCCGAGCGCAATGACTTAACCGTCACCACACCTGTGTTAAGTTCTTCCTGACCTATTATAAGCGCAAACTGTGCCCCGCTTCGATGAGCACGTTTCATTTGTGCCTTAAATCCTCCGCCTGTGCAATCAGTTTGAAGCCGCAGTTCAGGATAGTTATCCCTGAGCCGCTCCACCAGGGGCATCAATTGCGTTTGTGCCCCCATGGATACCAAGGCAACATCTACAGTATGGGAAAGGTGCGCAGGTAACAGCCCCAGGGTTTTCAGCATCAAAACCAATCGCTCAAGCCCCATGGCAAAACCCACTGCTGACGTAGGCTTGCCGCCGAGCAATTCTACCAGCGCGTCATAACGCCCACCGGCACATACAGTCCCCTGGGCACCAAGGCTCTGTGTCACCCATTCAAACACGGTTTTGCTGTAGTAATCCAGGCCACGGACAAGACGAGGGTTGACAGTATAGCAAACCCCAGCTTCATCGAGTCGCAGACAGAGACCATCAAAATGGGCCTTAGCGTTCTCATCCAGATAATCCTGTAACACCGGCGCGTCAGCAACAACCTTCCGCGTATTCGGATGTTTGCTGTCCAAAATCCGAAGCGGATTAATAGATAAACGACGAACACTGTCCTCATCCAGCGCTTCTTTGAAGCGGGTCAGGTACGCGACAAGGTCGGTACGGTAACGCTCGCGAGAGTCCTGTGTCCCGAGGGTATTAAGTTCAAGACTCACATGTTTTGTCAAGCCCAGAGCTTTCCACAGCCTGGCTGTTAGCAGGATCAACTCTGCATCACAGTCAGGACCTGCCATGCCAAAGGCTTCCACGCTGATCTGATGAAACTGGCGATAACGTCCTTTCTGGGGACGCTCATAACGAAACATAGGTCCCATTGTCCACAAACGCTGAACCTGATTATAAAGCAACCCCTTTTCAATCCCGGCCCTGACACAACCAGCAGTGCCTTCCGGCCTCAGTGACAGGCTATCACCATTGCGGTCATCAAAAGAGTACATTTCTTTTTCAACAATATCCGTACCAGAACCAATGCCCCGACTGAATAACGCTGTAGGCTCCACAATCGGCGTGCGAATTTCCTGGTAACAGTAGGCTGACAATACAGATCTGACTGTCTCTTCCAGATAACGCCATGGTGGTGTTTCCTCTGGCAAAATATCGTTCATCCCACGAAGGGCCTGAAGTTGCTTGGCCACGTCCAGATATCCCCTTAATCCTCAATACAATACATACCAATGTCGTGCAGATAAGCACTGTTCAAACCACAGAAGCCCATCAATAAATAGCTACCACGACAGAACACAAGCAATCTATGCCCTTTCGCAAACTCCGTCACCGCGACTGTCCCCACAAAAGACGCCAATATAACCAACACAAAGCCACATCATCTGCCACTCACTTTCCCATAGAATAAGCGCTAAGTGTCATCGGAAAGACGCGGAAACGCCTACCGTCATTCCCACTAAGCCAGGAGCCTGTCCGAGAATAGACTGCCCTACCGCGGTTGCGAATACTTTCGCGGGGATGACAATAGGGCAGAGTCATTCTTATTACAATACCCATTGATGAACCCTGAAAAACGAACCCTGAAAAACCCCAGCAAAAGCGGGAACTATACTCTGTGAAGCGCCGATAAAAAAGGCAAAACAGTGATCAGCAAGGCAAGTGCCTGATAGGAAATAATGCCAATGACCCTAGCCCGGATATTTCATGCTCGAAAGCTTAAACCCGACAGGCTCCAAGCGCATTGCCGAGGTGAAGCTCACCCCATAACCACTCCATAAGGAACGCAGATATCCTCTGCCGCTCCGGTTTTTTTAATGCCGCTGGCGGGAAAAACGCTTACTCTGCCTGAGCGGCGTCTGGAGGCAATGTTGCCGACTCTGATGCCTCAGGCTCCAGAGCGTGGTCTGAAAGGACTTCCTCGTTAAGGAAAACATCCCCCTCAGAGGCCGATGATTCAGCCTCTTCAAGGGGTTTATCCGGCACAGAAAGTGGGCTGTGAGGTTTGGGTTTAACCAACTCAGTGGGACTGTTTTGCTCTACGGTAACAGGGGTTCTTTCCCTGTGGTGAGTTTTATTCCACCAGAAATAACTCACTGCGACCACCAGAGCCGCAAATAGAAAGGAGGCCACATAACGAATAACACTGGAAGAGCGGCGCTCAAGCATCGGCGGCGCCGCTATTTCGGGAATAGGATCGGTGGCAACACCCATATTGACATCCAGTGCCAGGGCTTTGAGCAACTGGCTACCATCAATGCCGACATAACGGGCATAATTTTTCAAATAGCCCCGTATAAAAGCCTTACCGGGCAACACGTTAAAATTACCCTGCTCCAGGGCCTGCACATAAGATTCAGGGATTTTTAATACGTCAGCAATGTCCTTAACTGTCTGCCCCCTGGCCTGCCGGGCCAGGGACAGTTGCTCACAGGGAGATGCGGAGTCAACACTGTCATTTTCACTATTACACCCATTCTCACTTCTCATACCTGACTAAACTCCGGTAAGCTTTCAACTCTCTCGATGCGGGGTAGAGACTCTCCAGTTGCACCGCATAACTGGCAGCAGCATCCCTGTCACCATTCATGCGAGCCAACTGAATCCCCAACCACAAACTTCGGGGGTTTTGACGTGACTGTCGAGTAAACGCCTTATAATGCGACCATGCTGAACGGTACTGCCTTTCATTGTGCAATAATGCGGCCAATTCAAAGCGCGCCCGAACCAGGTTACCGTTCAATCTTAGTGATTTTTCAAAATGTTGCTTTGCCAACGGGGATTTATCTTGCTTTAAGGCAACAATGCCCATATTTTCGTAGGCCCGGCTACGTTTTTCATAATCCATATTTTCAGCCGCCCGAGCAAACTGCTTGTAGGCATCCTCAAGCTGTCCCTGGCTGAACAGAAAAGCCCCATAGTTATTCTGCACATCAGCCGCCCTGGCATCGTATGACAGCGCCTTGCGAAAAAAGGTGTCTGCCAGCTTGTCTTCACCTTGAACCTGATAAGTCAACGCCAGCATGCCGTAAGCATCGGAGGAGTGACGGTCAATCTCCAATGCCCGCTTTAGCGGCTTGATTGCCTTTTCAGTATAACCTTCCTGCAAGTAACCTCGGGCAAGACTCATATAATTTTCAACGGCCTGTTGCTGGTTACTGACGTTTGTTCCGGGCTGGCTGACACAACCGGTCAGGCTGAATACTCCCAGCCAGCCACCCAAAGCATAGTCTTTAATAGTGCGCTTGTTCATACGATCCCTCATCAAACAACTGCCTGACAGGGGACTGCAAGCACTATCAGGCAGTTAAGCTGCTCCTGCTGTAGTTGTTGTCGGCACCTCTGGCGCAGAGTCCAGTGCCCGGGCAGCACTATAACGGGCACTTCGGCGGGTACGGTCATCCACACTCCCCACCAGCTGACCACAGGCAGCATCAATATCATCGCCCCGGGTCTTGCGAACCGTGACATTAAAGCCCGACCGTCGCAGTTTTTCCTGGAAACGACGCACAGCATTATTACTTGGACGCTCGTAACCGGAGTACGGAAAAGGGTTAAAGGGGATGAGGTTGATTTTACAAGGTATCCCCTTGAGCAATAGCGCCATTTCCTCTGCATGTGCAGGCTGGTCATTCACACCGGCCAACAAAGTGTACTCAATGGTGACCACGCGCTTGTTATCAGACAAACCGTTCATGTAGGCCAGGGTCGCGTCAAGCAGTTCCTCCAGAGGGTATTTTTTATTAATCGGTACCAATTGGTTACGCAAGGTATTATTGGACGCATGCAGTGAAATAGCCAGAGAAACATCAGTGACCTGCCCCAGCTTTCTCAACGCAGGAACCACACCCGATGTACTTAACGTCACCCGACGCTTGGACAGGCCATAGCCCAGGTCGTCCATCATCAGGTTCATGGCATCGACAACATTGTCAAAATTCAACAAGGGTTCTCCCATCCCCATCATCACCACATTGGTAATGGAACGATCCATTTTTGCAGGCACATTGCCAAAGTGGCGGGCGGCAATCCACACTTGCCCAATAATTTCAGCCACAGTCAAATCTGAATTAAAACCCTGTTTACCGGTGGAGCAAAAACTGCAATCCAGGGCACAGCCTGCCTGAGAAGACACACATAGCGTTCCACGCTTACCTTCAGGAATATAAACCGTTTCCACACAACTGCCGCTGGCAACGCGCACGACCCATTTACAGGTACCATCCGTTGAAAACTGGCTACTAACCACTTTAGGCCCGGCAATATAAGCGCGCGCATTGAGCTGTTCACGCAGCGCCTTGCCAATATTGGTCATGTCATCAAAGGCGTCAACGCCATTATGGTGTATCCATTTGAGCACCTGGTGGGCACGAAACTTTTTCTCGCCAATAGCCAGGAAAAAGTCTTCCATTTTTTCACGGGAAAGACCAAGCAAGTTGGTTGTGGGGGTGAGTGTCAGTTCTGACATAGTCGTACCTATATGCCGAAAATGCTGCCAGATACTCACTGACAGCCTGTGGCACAAATAATTATCGCGCGCGCTTGCAAATAGCCGCTGACTCAAAGAAGTAAGCCACTTCCCGCTCAGCAGAAGCAAGGGAATCGGAGCCGTGCACCGCGTTTTCATCAATGGTTTGGGCAAAATCGGCACGGATAGTACCCGCCTCAGCTTCTTTCGGGTTGGTTGCCCCCATCAGGTCTCGGTGTTTCAAGACAGCACCTTCACCTTCAAGTACAGAGACAACCACAGGTCCTGACGTCATGAAAGCCACCAGGTCTTTGAAGAAAGGACGCTCGCGGTGTTCAGCGTAAAAACCTTCTGCCTGCTCCTGGGACAGATGAACCATATGGGAAGCAATAATCTGCAAACCCGCTTGCTCAAAACGACTGAAAATCTGGCCAATGACGTTTTTAGCAACGGCATCAGGCTTGATGATGGACAGTGTACGTTCAGTGGTCATAAATATTCTCCATTGTAAATCATGCCCGCGAGACATGTTGCCCTGTAATAAGCGTTGTAAATCAACGCCGAAAATCAGCTCCGCCAGCCACAGAAAGACCCGCGGAAATTGGCGCGCATTGTAAACCATGTTACACGCCCTGTCAGGTCTGGCTGACTCCCGGGCGCCGCCTTAATCGTCATACTAGCCCGGATATTTCATAAACTGCCCTGAGAATTGCGCGGAACCTTGCGGCTCTTGGGGATTTTGCGAAGGAGCGCCGTACCGGGGAGTACGGTCGACTGAGCAAAACTCCCTTAGAGCCGCAAGGAGCAAGCGAGGCCAGGAGCATGTTTATGAAATATCCGGGCTAGGAGCCTGATAAATACGTTTAAACCTGAATTCAGCCGTTGACGGCTTTTAACGTGCCAGGCGCCTTATTCATCATGGGGAAAATGCTGTTCAACCGCTCACCCTGAGGATGAGTGAAGAACGCTACCTTTTCAGAAAATTCAGGAAATTCAGGAAAAACAGCAGAGCTTTCATTCTTTTCATTCTTTTTCTTCAATCCATGCCATCTGAATAGCCTCAAGGATCTTCTCACCACAGCGTTCGGGGTCATCATCAAAACCCTCCAACGCCAACACCCAGTCCCTTAAATCCACAAAATTGACATAACGCGGGTTCTGATCCGGGTGAGCTTCACACAGCTCAATGGCAATATCGTAGATATCGGCCCATCCGAGACTCATAGCGTTTCCTCTAAAAAACAAATGGGTTAATGTCGCTCTGATACCTGATTAATCGTATACCTCGGTATCTCTACCACAAGGTCCTCACTGCCTACTACCGCTTGACAACTCAAGCGGGATTCAGGCTCTAAACCCCAGGCTTTATCCAGCAGGTCTTCTTCGAGTTCATCAGGCTCTTCCATCGTATCGAAGCCCTCTCGTACCACCACATGACAGGTCGTGCAGGCACAGGACTTCTCACAGGCATGCTCAATGTCCACACCATTTGCCAACGCCGCATCACATACCGTGACACCTGCTTCTGCTTCAAACGCCACACCCTCGGGACAAAGCTCTTCGTGGGGTAGAATAACAATCTTGGGCATTTCAGGAATCCTCTAAATTTTTAATAGACTGGCCTGACAGCGCCTTACGAATACCCTGATTCATCCGGCGGGCAGCAAATTCTTCACTGGCGCGCCCAACACGATCAATCTCATGGGCTATAGCAGCAGCATCTCCAGAGTGACGGATGGTTTTCAACTGCTGCAAGTCTTCCTCCAACGCCGCCTTTTCGTCAGCACTTAACAAGGTGTTACCGTCTTTTTCCAAGGCGACGGATAGCGCCTCCAACATACGTTCAGCTTCCACTTCATTCTCACGTAAACGTCGCTTGTCACGGTCGTCACCAGCATGGGTGAACGATGATTTAATCATTTCAGCAATCACTTCATCACCAAGGCCATAAGAAGGCTTAACCTGAACACTGCTGCTCACCCCTGTGGAAAGCTCTTTAGCAGAGACACTGAGCATTCCGTCAGCATCTACCTGGTAGGTTACCTGAATTTTCGCGGCACCGGCTGGCAAAGGCGGGATATTGTACAACTCAAAGCGTGCGAGGGAACGGTTATCCTGCACTAATTCCCGCTCGCCCTGATAGACATGCACAACCATGGCCGTCTGGCCGTCTTTCGCCGTGGTAAATTCCTGAGCCCGGCTGACAGGGATGGTGGTATTACGGTGAATAACCTTTTCCATCAGCCCACCCATTGTTTCAAGCCCTAATGACAAGGGTATGACATCCAGTAATAGCTGGTCATGACCAGCATGATTACCTGATAACACCTCAGCCTGAAGCGCGGCCCCAATAGCCACTACACGGTCAGGATCAATAGACGTCAGCGGGCTCTTACCGGAAAAGGCAGCCACCTGCTCACGAATGACGGGCATCCTGGTTGATCCACCCACCATCACCACATCCTGAATATCCGCCACTTTCACGCTGGCATCCTTTAATACCCTCCTGAAAGTACGCAGTGTCCGCCGCACCAGTGGCGCAACCAGCTCATTGAAAACATCACGGGAAATGTCACCGGACCAGCCTTCAAACGATACCGCCACACTCTCCACAAAGGTCAGTGACTCTTTGATTTCACAAGCCTGAACCAGGGCTTTTCGCATAATCTGATGTGTCCGGGTTCTTTCATCAATCCCTGCCTTTTTCAGCAGCCACTGTGCCAGCTGCTTATCAAAATCATCCCCTCCAAGGGCAGTATCACCACCTGTGGCCAACACCTGAAACACGCCCCGCTCCATTTTTAAAACAGAGATATCGAAGGTGCCTCCCCCAAGATCAAAAACCGCAATAAATCCTTCGCTATCGTCTTTTTTATCCAGCCCATAGGCTACAGCTGCCGCTGTTGGCTCATTCAAGAGCCGGTAAACGGAAATTCCCGCCAGTTTTGCCGCATCCTTTGTCGCCTGACGCTGGGCATCATCAAAATAAGCCGGCACGGTAATCACAGCACCGTCAAGGGGTTCACCCAATGCCCCCTCGGCACGTATAAGGAGTGTTCTGAGGATTTCAGCTGATACTTCCACCGGGCTGACCGAACCAGCGCGGGTTTTAATCAGTGGGACAGACTGTGAAGATGCCTCAAACTGGTAGGGCAATAGCCCTCCAGCTTCCGTCGCATAATCAAGGCCACGACCCATCAAGCGCTTAATGGATATAATAGTATTTTCAGGGTCAGTACTGGTATACTCCCGCGCCGCATGCCCGACAGAGACCCCGTCTTTGCCGTACCAGACAACGGAGGGTAGCTCATGCTTGCCCTGTTCATCCGGCAATGTTACCGCTGATTCTGCTATAACCGTAGCAACCAGTGAGTTAGTGGTACCGAGATCAATGCCCACAGCCCTCTTTCTCTGAAAGGACTCGGGAGTTTCTCCAGGTTCGGAAATCTGCAATAATGCCATCTCTGCCTCGTATTGCCAGGAGCCTGTCGGACTTATTCGCGCTTTATGGATTTTAGGCCGAAATTGTCTTAAGTCCGACAGGCTCTTGGCGATTAGTGAAATAACTCAGCTTCCATCTGATCCAGCTCATCGGCTAATTTCACCAAAAACTGCATCTTTCTGACAACCGCTTCCGCCTGCTCAAGGGCCTGCGTATCTCCTTGTGCCCAAAGCTCGGAAAAACGCTGCCCCAGGGTATCAAGACTTTCATCGACACTTGCCACCAGCTGTTGATGGGCAGCCTCGGGCTGTGGCTGATTCCGCACCTCTGAAACGGACTCACGCAACGCCATTTGCTCTTCCAGAAAGGCGCAATCCATGATCGTATTGTGCTCCATGTCCACTTCCCTTCCTGCCAGCTTGAGAAGATAAATATAGCGCCGTAAGGGAGATTTCAGCACAGTGTAGGCTTCATTGACATAAGCCGCATATTGTAAGGACAGGCGCTGCAAACGATCTGCATCACCGGCAAACCGGTCAGGGTGCACGGTACGCTGTAGTTCTCTGTATCGAATGGCTAACTGACTGGTATTGAGATCACAGGACTCAGGCAGTTGAAAGAGTTCAAAGTAATTCAGAGTGATATCCACGCCATATCCCGTTAAGTGAATGGATCAGACAAACAAAAGCCCGATGATACCAGTACTGTCCAATTAACAGTACTTATATAACCGGGCTTAACGTGCGGACCTGAAGCATCGCCCACAGACCTTGGACAACCATCAACAGTTGCTCAAACGTTAAAACTTTCACCACAGCCACATTCGCTGGCAACGTTGGGGTTGCTGAACTGAAATCCTTCGTTCAGGCCTTCTTTAACAAAATCAAGCTCGGTACCATCCATATAGACCAGGCTTTTTGGATCAATAAAAATCTTGACGCCATTGTCATGATCAAACACGCTATCACCATCGAGTTCCTCATCAGCAAACTCAAGCACATAGGCCATACCAGAGCAACCCGAAGTTTTGACACCCAACCGGATGCCCTGCCCCTTGCCTCGCCTGGCAAGCTGCTTCTTGATATGGGCAGCGGCGACATCAGTCATGGTGATTCCCACAATCTGCTTTTCAGGCTCCCCTTCAGTCTGGTCGGTATCCTTACTCTCTTGTTCAGACCGCTCTTCAGCCCGGTCGGTATCCTTACTCTCTTTTTCAGACCGCTCTTCAGTCCGGTCGGTATCCTTACTCTCTTTTTCAGACCGCTCTTCAGCCCGGTCGGTATCCTTACTCTCTTGTTCAGACCGCTCTTCAGCCCGGACGGTATCCTTACTCTCTTTTTCAGACTGCCGTTCAATTAGAGCTGAAGGACTATCCGATAAGGTACTCGCCATAACGCAATCCCTTTCTTAGCCGACGTTCTGTTTACTGCGATAATCCTTGATGGCTGCTTGAATCGCATCTTCTGCCAGTACCGAGCAATGAATCTTCACCGGCGGCAGCGCAAGCTCTTTCGCAATATCAGTATTACGAATAGCGCCAGCCTCTTCCAGGGTTTTTCCTTTCATCCACTCAGTAGCCAGAGAACTGGACGCAATCGCCGAACCACAGCCATAGGTTTTGAAACGGGCATCTTCAATCACCCCTTCATCATTCACCTGAATCTGCAAACGCATCACATCACCGCAAGCCGGCGCACCCACCATACCTGTTCCTACGGCAGCGGAGGACTGATCCAACTTGCCCACATTACGGGGGTTTTCATAATGATCAATTACTTTTTCACTGTAAGACATTGTCTTTGTGCTCCCGGGTTAATCCTAATTAGTGCGCAACCCACTGAACTTTGGACAGGTCCACGCCATCTTGATACATATCCCACAAAGGAGAAAGCTCACGCAGTTTGCTCACTGCATGAATGACCTGATTTGCCGCATAGTCCACTTCTTCACCCGTGGTAAAACGCCCAAAGCTAAAGCGCAGGGAGCTATGTGCCAATTCATCACTCAACCCAAGCGCCCGCAGAACGTAAGACGGCTCAAGACTTGCTGAAGTACAGGCTGAACCGGATGATATGGCCAGGTCTTTCAATGCCATAATCAATGATTCACCCTCAACAAAGGCAAAGCTGATATTAATATTGCCAGCGATACGTTGGTCAAGACTCCCGTTAACATGCACTTCCTCCATTGTGTCAAAATGCGAGAGAAAACGCTGACGCAAACCCAACAACCGCTCATTTTCAGCCGCCATGGATTCCCGGGCAATGAGACACGCTTCACCCATGCCCACAATCTGGTGAGTAGGCAATGTACCTGAGCGCATACCACGCTCATGACCGCCACCATGAATCATCGATTCAATGCGAACCCGCGGCTTGCGGCGGACATATAATACGCCAATCCCCTTGGGACCATACATTTTATGAGCACACACAGACAACAGGTCAACCTTCATGGTACTCATATCGAGGGGCAACTTACCGACGCTCTGGGCTGCATCCACATGAAAAAGTACTTTTCTGGCACGCGTAATCTCGCCAATGGCAGCAATATCATTAATCACGCCGATTTCGTTATTGACATGCATCAAGCTAACCAGAATAGTGTCATCCCTTAATGCTGCCTCGACAACCTCAGGCTGAATCAACCCGTCCTTATCGGGATCCAGATAGGTGATCTCAAACCCTTCACGCTCCAACTGACGACAGGTATCGAGCACCGCCTTATGCTCAATACGGGAGGTGATAATATGTTTGCCTTTTTTACTGTAAAAATGCGCGACACCTTTAATGGCAAGGTTATCAGATTCTGTCGCACCTGAGGTCCAAACAATTTCACGTGGGTCTGCATGAAGCAGGTCAGCAACCTGGCGGCGTCCTTCCTCAACGGCTTCTTCTGCTTTCCAGCCAAACATATGAGAACGCGAAGCAGGGTTACCAAAATTACCCTCGGCCAACAAGCACTGACTCATTTTCTCTGCCACACGTGGATCTACCGGTGTTGTCGCAGAGTAATCAAGGTAAATCGGTAGCTTCATTAGAAACATCTCCAAACGGTCAAATCTTTTCTCATAATAGTCAGACTACAGTCGTATATTAGCGGCTGTGCTGGTGCCTATTAACCCTTCTGCCAGACTTTGTTGATCCTGGCGACAGGCAACACCACGAATATCACTGCGCGCCATTAAATCAGACAGGCTGATCCCCCCCAGAAACGTATGAATCTGACGGCTTAAATCGTGCCACAGGTGGTGCGTCAGACAAGTCGCTCCCTGCTGACATCCGCCATTTCCCTGACAGCGGGTAGCATCCACTGATTCATTCACAGCATCAATCACTTCGGCCACACAAATATCAGCACTGCCACGGCTGAGCATATAACCCCCACCGGGCCCCCTGACACTGGACACCAGATCATTCCGCCGCAATCGGGAAAACAACTGCTCAAGGTAGGACAGGGAAATTCCCTGACGGTTAGATATATCTAATAATGTGACCGGCTTCTGGTCTGAATGTAATGCCAAATCCAACATGGCTGTTACTGCGTAACGGCCTTTCGTAGTTAATCGCATACACGACCTCTCAACGAGTGAATAGCCGCTTTTTTATTCGCAGCAGCAATGGAAGTAATAAAGAAGTGGTAAACTTTATCCCCACAGAACTCGCCTGAGCAGTTCCAACCCGTTCCCTGTGGGTGATTATGAAATACCCGAGTAAAATAGTCAAGTATTATTCAGGGCTAACTCCTTGATTTATAAATAGATAGAATTTATTAAATATTTTTAATAACGAAAAGGCATTTTATAGAACCTGGACAGGGTTGTCACTGACCAAATATACGGGAAACAAGCCAGACACGTTATCCGACCACCCACTTTCTGCCCCCCCTGGGGGCCTGACCGAGAATAGCGCCCTTAGCGAGGATTGCGAGAAATTGAGGATAAAAATTTCTGCTTCTGAGGAGAATAGCGGGGCTATTTGATGAAGAAGCAGGGATTTTTAGACCAATTTATCGCAACCGCAGTAGCGCGGTCTATTCTCGGACAGGCTCCTGGCGCTGGTATCGAGGGGTTGATTTCTTCTTGGAATCACTCCTGGCTACCTGTTCCTTTCACTGACTCAACGTATTCCCGCTTCAATTCAGGCAGGGGATCGCTTTCGCAGGTTACCCCATTCTCCTTCAGCGCCTCACTAAAAGACGCCAGGCGACTATCCACCGTTTTTAAATGATCCAGTATGGCTGAAATAGCACGGGCTGTCGGGTCTGGCATACCCGAAGTGACAGCGTAGGCATCAAAATCGGCTTTTTGGTGGGCAGCACCGTTTGCCTCTTCACAGGCATCGGGGGGACTTTTGACAATACGTCCAGGTACCCCCACAACAGTTGCCCCTTCGGGCACCTCTTTTACCACAACCGCATTAGAGCCCACTCTCGCATTTTTTCTCACTGAAAAAGGCCCAAGCACTTTAGCGCCTGCCCCTATAACCACACGATCCTCAATGGTCGGATGTCGTTTGCCCTTATTCAACGACGTTCCACCAAGCGTTACCCCCTGATACAAGGTGACATCATCGCCAATTTCAGCCGTCTCACCAATCACAACTCCCATACCGTGATCAATAAAAAAACGCCGCCCAATGACGGCAGCCGGATGAATTTCAATCCCGGTAAACCAGCGACTGAACATGGCAATGAAACGCGCCAGCCACTTAACATTCCTGTGCCACAGACCATGGGCCAGCCGATGCATCAACAGCGCGTGCAGCCCCGGATACGTGGTCAGCACCTCAAGGGTATTTCTCGCTGCCGGGTCCCGGTCAAGCACACTGGTAATATCTTCTTTGATTCGTTCAAACATAACTACAGAGACTGCTGATGACAGAAAAGTGATATTATGACTTGCGGAGCTTATATTATAAAAGAACTAACTGGTGGCCGTCTCAAACCTGAACTCAGTCGTTTATTACATCCCCAAAGGAAATGCCGGTCTTGCCACAGGAAGAAGATCCCAATGCGTGTAATCATACATTGTCATGAAATAATTCAGATATTTACTTGCGAATAGATCAAAATGCTTTCTTTGTTCAAACCATACCTCACCAACGTTAGGATCATAAAAACACACGTCTCCCCCCGAAAGCTGACCAAACCAGGCACAAAAAGCATGCCCGCTTCCATTACTATAGGCGTCGGAGTGATCCAAATTATCGACCGTAATGAGCAAATAGCAGGATATATATTTCATGATGGCCCCGAGCATTAATCGGGTAGCATGCTTAGGATAAGCATGATGGGGGGGGCGATTCGGATTATAATTTTCGCGGTAAAATGAACGAGTCCAGTCACCATTGGTGATATTTGTTTGCAAGCATAACCCAAAGGCGCGCAACCAGGAGATAATGAGTTCACTGTCTGTGGAAGGATATTGCGCGCTGCGAGGAAGCCAGAAGGGTTCAACCTCCTGCAATGATTGAACTCTCCTTATTGCGTATTTATTGAATTTGCATCGAGCGCTTTCATCATGCAATTCTTCACGGAGATGCTTATCCATACTATGATAGCGAATCCAGTGGGCGCACAAAGAAACACACACCCCACGGGAATGGACGAGATCCTGACTAAAAGGCCACGTTACGACCCCTTGACTTATGTGAGCATATTCCTCGAATGCTTGTTTCAAAGTGGCCACAAGACACCTCCTGTCACTGTTCAGCTGCTGAGCTACCCCCTATTTCTACTATTTCGACTATTTCCACAATGTTCCCATGAGAGATACCCTGACGAGTCAACCCAGTGCCTGTAACACCCATCATACCCATGGCCTTTTCTGCTATCGTGGTCGCCGTGACAAGCTGCACGTCAGAAATAATGTAGAAATAAATGAGGAGCGAAGCCTGCTAATACGTAGCGCGTTAACGCACTACTCAGGCTCAGATTGTCAGCGTAGAAGACAAGAAAAATAGATGATTGACAACATAGCGGTTTAGCTATTTTAGCAGACAGCCAGAGCCTGAATAACACCAGGGTGCCCTTAACTTACCTCGCAAGCCGTTGGATTAGCAGAAACCTCTTCAGCCCCTGTTTTTAAACAAATCATCAGGGTTAACCCACCAAACCGGGGTAAGCATGGGCGCGCAATGGTCAATATCACCAATAAAAGCCCCAAAAAAACCAGTCTGTCGGCACCGCACGGATAAACGCATACCATCAGGCATATACCTCCCATAGATTTGCCGGCTACCCCACCTGGCGTCACTGTTCTTCCCGATGACTGTACAAGCTGATAGCAAAAGGCTCATCAATACAATCCCGGCACCGGCGACAATTGCTTTACTCAACAGATAGCCCCGTAAGACGTTATAAAACTGACATTGTAACGAGTCAATCCTCACTGTCTATCACTCAGAAGCAGTCTTAAAAGTCTGCCCGTAGCGATGACTGCGAGAAATGGCGGATAAAAAGTCGCTTTTGTGAGGAGAATAGCGGGACTATTTGACGGACAAAAGCGACTTTTCAGACCCATTTATCTAAGCCGCAGTAGGAGCATGACTTTTAAGACTACTTCTAACATCGCGTAGTATAAAAAACCGGCTTACCGCCGGTTGCTATCAGTTCTTATTGTCTGATGGCAGCTGTTCATGATCTTTTGTGTAATAGAAAACACCCGCGTTTTACATCCCCAAAGGAAATGCCGGTTTTACCACAGGAAGAAGATCCCAATGGGTATAATAACTCTTTAACATGAAATGCTCCAAATAGGTTCCCGCAAATAAAGCAAACTGATCCCTTTGTTCAAACCATACCTCACCAACGTTAGGATCAAAAAAACACACGTCTCCCCCCGAAAGCTGACCAAACCAGGCACAAAAAACATGCCCGCTTCCTCCAGTATTCACATCGAAGTGATTCAAATTGTCGACAGCAATGAGCAAATAACAGGAGATATATTTCATCATGGCGCTGAGCATTAAGCTGGCAGCATAAGTAGCATTACTATGATAGGGGGGGCGATTTGAATCATAATTATTGCGGTAAAATGAACGAGTCCAGTCACCGGTGGTAATGTTTGTTTGCAAGCATAACCCAAAGGCGCGCAACCAGGAGATAATGCATTCACGGTATTTGTAAGCATAACACTCATTGCGAGGAATCCAGAATAGTTCACTATCCTGCAATGCGTGAATTTTCCCTATTGTGCATTGATTGAATTTGCCCGGATCGCTTTTATCAAACAATTCTTCAGATAGATGCTTACCCATACTATGATAGCGAATCCAATGGGCGCACAAAGAAAGACACACCCCACGGTAGTCGATACAATCCTGATCAAAGGGCCACGTTATGACCCCTTGATATTGGCGGGCAGATTCCTCAAATACTTGTTGACAACTGTCCACAAAACACCTCCTGTCACTGTCCAGCTGCTGAGCTACCTCCTATTTCTACAATGTTCCCATGAGAAATACCCTGATGAGTCACCCTCATACCCACGGCCTTTTATGCTATCGCAGTCACCGTGACCGGCCGCACATCAGAAATGTAGAAATGAGGAGCAAAGCCTGCTAACAGGAGGCGTATTAATGCCCTCAGGTTCAGGTTGTCAGCGAAGAACAATAAAAATAGTCGATCTACAACATAACGAAGTTGATTTACAAAATAACAATTTAGCTATTTTAGCAGACAGCCTGAGCCTGAATAACACCAGCAATCCCTTCACTTACCTTTTAAACCGTTGAATGAGTCAATCCTCACTGTCTATCACTAACCCGGATATTTCATAAACTGCCCTGAGAATCGCGCGGAACCTTGCGGCTCTAAGGGATTTTGCGAAGGAGCGCCGTACCGGGGAGTACGGTCGACGGAAGGCGCTCTAACCGCACGCGTCATGGGGGTTTAGTGATTCACGTCCTTATGGCATAGATCCTTACAATCCCCGTACGGGATGACGACGGAGAAAATTAAGCGTTTCGCGACACCCTCTGGCTCGGTAGGGGTATCCAGCGAGGAAGCTAGATGATCTTTTGTGTAAGGGAAAACACCCGCGTTTTACATCCCCAAAGGAAATGCCGGTTTTACCACAGGAAGAAGATCCCAATGGGTATAATGATTCATTAACATGAAATACTCCAAATAGGTTCCCGCAAATAGAGCAAACTGATCCCTTTGTTCAAACCATACCTCACCAAAGTTAGGATCAAAAAAACACACGTCTCCCCCCGAAAGCTGACCAAACCAGGCACAAAAAACATGCCCGCTTCCTCCAGTATTCACATCGAAGTGATTCAAATTATCGACAACAATGAGCAAATAACAGGAGATATATTTCATCATGGCGCTGAGCATTAAGCTGGCAGCATAAGTAGCATTATTATGATGGGGGGGGCGATTTGAATCATAATTATTGCGGTAAAATGAACGAGTCCAGTCACCGGTGGTAATGTTTGTTTGCAAGCATAACCCAAAGGCGCGCAACCAGGAGATAATGTGTTCATGGTGTTTGTAAGCATAACACTCGTTGTAAGGAATCCAGAATAGTTCACTACCCTGCAGTGCCTGAATTTTCCCTATTGTGCATTGATTGAATTTGCCCGGATCGTTTTTATCATACAATTCTTCAGATAGATGCTTACCCATACTATGATAGCGAATCCAATGGGCGCACAAAGAAAGACATACCCCACGGGAGTCGATACAATCTTGGTCAAAGGGCCACGTTATGACCCCTTGATATTGGCGGGCAGATTCCTCAAATACTTGTTGACAACTGTCCACAAAACACCTCCTGTCACTGTCCAACTGCTGAGCTACCTCCAATTTCTACTATTTCGACTATTTCTACAATGTTCCCATGAGAAATACCCTGACGAGTCAACCCAGTGCCAGTCATACCCATGGCCTTTTCTGCTATCGTGGTCGCCGTGACAGGCCGCACGTCAGAAATGTAGAAATGAGGAGCAAAGCCTGCTAACAGGAGGCGTATTAATGTCCTCAGGTTCAGGTTGTCAGCGAAGAACAATAAAAATAGTCGATTTACAACATAGCGAAGTTGATTTACAAAATAACAATGTAGCTATTTTAGCAGACAGCCTGAGCCTGAATAACACCAGCAATCCCTTCACTTACCTTTTAAACCGTTGAATGAGTCAATCCTCACTGTCTATCAATAACATCACGTAATATAAAAAAAACCGGCTTACCGCCGGTTGCTATCAGTTCTTATTGTCTGATTCCTGATTTTATTGTTGGCCTGTCATCGCCTCCCCCTTGGCAACAGACCTTTTCTCCTTTCAGAGCAGGTAACGCCAGGCTACCAAAAAAATCACAAAGAAATACTGACAAATATCAACAAAAAGGCACAGACTATTGGCAATAGACAGTATCACTCTGAAGCAACTGACCCGTCAGGTGACTGCCTACCTGACAGGCTCTATTTGCCGGGCAAAGGGCGGCAGCGAATTGAGAATCATCTTCCCATAGCGCTGTGTCACCACTCGCCGGTCCAGCAAAGTAATCTGCCCGGTATCACTTTCTTTGCGTAATAACCGTCCACAAGCCTGCACAAGACGGATAGCAGCATCCGGTACGGTTATTTCCATAAATGGATTGCGCCCCTCGGCCTCAAGCCATTCAGCCAGCGCTGCCTCTACCGGGTCATCGGGTACAGCAAAGGGAATACGGGCAATGATGACATGCTCACAATACCGTCCCGGCAGGTCAATGCCTTCTGCCAGTGATGCCAGGCCAAACAATGTACTGGGTTTGTCGGCATCAATCAGCGCGCGGTGACGGCTCAGTAATTCCTGCCGGGAGTAATCATCTTGCAACAGAATCTGTTCCTGTACCGACGCTGGCAACCTGCCATAAACATCGTTCATCTGCCGACGCGAAGAGAACAACATTAACGCCCCCTGGCTGTGACTGATCAAAGCAGGAACACAGGCAACCAACGCCTCGGTATGTTCCTCCTGCTTTCTGGGGTCAACAGCCATTGCCGGGACAATCAACTGAGCGGCACTGCCATGCGCAAAGGGGCTGGGCACCACCACAAAACGAGATTCTGAAGGAACGCCCGAACGCATCTGATAACGGTTGAAGTTTCCCAAAGAGGCCAATGTTGCCGATGTTACCACCGCACCATAACATTGCGACCACAAGCTGCTGTGGAGTGTTTCTGCCGAAAGGGTGGGGCTACTGAATATCTCCAGCTCTTCTCCAAACGTTCCTTCACTCCATTTCAGCCAGCGGGCATGGGGCGGCCCACCTTCTTTATCAATAATGGTATAACTGTGCCACAACTGACATTGACCCTGCAGGCGCGTCACCATGGCACCCACTTCAGGATAAAGGTGCTCAGCCCGCATTCTATCGATACCTGGCATGTCATCATTCATGGCATCGTTCAGTACCCTGGTGATTTTTTCGAGTAATCCCGTCGCCTTATTAAAGCCTGCTAACAGCAGTCTCGCCTGGGCAACCACGGCCTCTGGCACAACGCCGTTGGGAAAACGGTAAACAGCCACCTGACTCTCACCCTGCGACTTCGGTTCAAAATGCGCCACACTGTGGAGCAGCTCACGGGTATGGGAAAGGGCAGTTATCAACCCCTCAATGGCCGGTTGTACCTGCTCCATACGCTCACCGAGTTCGCCAGGAAAAGTATTCTGAGCCAACACCTTGCGCAAATACTTGCCAGCCTTTTCCAGCCAGGAGGCCGTCCCCTTCAGACGGGACTGGCAAGCAAAATGATTAATGGCTTTATCTGGCAGATGATGCCCTTCATCAAAGATATAGATACAGTCTTTTGGCGTTGGAAGAATCGCGCCACCACCTAACACCAAATCCGCCATCACCAGGTCATGGTTGGTGACAATAATATCGACTTGCTCAAGATCGCCCCGGGCCTTGAAAAACGGGCACTGCCTGAAGTAACCACAGCGTCGGCCACTGCACTGGGCATGGTCGGTGGTAATCATTCGCCACTGAGAATCCTCAAGGGCATCAGGCCAGCTATCCCGGTCCCCTTCCCAGCGTGACGCGGCAAACTGCTCAAGCATATCTTGATATAACGCACGCGCGCGGCTGTCATGGTCAATACTAAACCCCTCATTGGCAAATAGATCCACCAACGATTCGGTCTGTTTTTCTTCCTGTAACAACCGGTCCAGCTTGCTGATACAAGCATAACGCCCCCGGCCTTTAGCCAGGGCAAAGGAAAAATCCAGTCCGGTATGTTTTTTGATCGCCGGGAGGTCTTTGCTGATAACCTGCTCCTGCAACGTCACTGTTGCCGTTGAGATGACCAGTGATTTACTGGCGGCCTGGGCCATGACCACGGAGGGAATCAAATACCCCACTGTTTTACCCGTCCCGGTGCCGGCCTCTATGACCGTAATCGAAGGCCCCGAGGTGCGTCGGCCCTCATTATCGGTAACAATCGTGGCCAGTTGGCGGGCAATTTCCGCAATCATTTGCTTTTGGCCTTTACGGGCTTTTAACGACTGACTGTCTAAAAAAGCACTGTAGGCTTTTTGTATCGCTTGCTTATGGCTCTGTTCCAGCACGATAATGTCGCATCCAAGTTAGTCCGGCCAAAGTATAAAGAGCTTTCTGCCTGAAAACCCTAACCCGGCAGTCAGGTTTGTTATTGACTTACCTGCCGGTTTGTCCATCTTGTTATCCAGGGGCGGTATCGTCTAGGAGGCTGTCCGAGAATAGCGCCCGTAGCGAGGATGGCAGAAAATTGAGGATAAAAAGTCGGAAATTTTTAGTGAATAGT
>NZ_JAVLSP010000031.1:0-39199 GCF_031528575.1 Candidatus Sororendozoicomonas aggregata | reverse complement strand
GGCTATTTGACGAAGAAGCAGGAATTTTTAGACCAATTTATCGCAACCGCAGTAGGGTAGTCTATTCTCGGACAGGCTCCTAGGAGCCTGTCGGACTTAAGGCAATTTCGGCCTGAAATCCAGAAAGAGCGGCCATATTTTCCGATGAATTTGCTTAAATAGGTCAACTATTCACACAAATCCATCGAAAAATCTGACTCGCTCTACTGAATTTCATGCTCGAAAGCTTAAGCCCGACAGGCTCCTAGACCCTTTTTCAGTAACAGGTGATAGCCAATCAATAATATGAGTTGAACTATCATAGCCGTTCACATAATTAAGCAGTAAATCTTTTGTTTTCTTATAGTTGTGTTGCTCGAGCGAATCGAGGAGTTGATCGAGAACCTTAGATAAATCTTTCCAGGCCAGCATCTCTTCGTTTGCCTTAAAAATCCGGGAATGCTCAGTACTGTGCACAACCCCCCCTATAAGTAGCTCCTCATACAACTTTTCACCGGGTCGTAACCCGGTAAATCGGATATCAATATCGCCATCAGGGTGCTCAGCATCCCTTTTTGTCAACCCAGACAATGTTATCATCCTCTGTGCTAAATCCACTACTTTAACGGGTTCCCCCATTTCCAGCACAAAGACTTCCCCGCCACTACCTAAGCTACCAGCCTGAATCACTAGCTGAGCTGCTTCTGGTATGGTCATGAAATACCGTGTTATTTCAGGATGAGTGACGGTAACCGGCCCACCGGCTTTGATTTGTTCTCTAAACTTTGGAATGACAGAACCACTGGAGCCAAGTACATTACCAAATCGCACCATAGTAAAACGGGTATTATTTATAACAGGCTGCTTATTGGGCATATCTTTCAGTAAACTACGACCGTAAGGGGTAATAAACTTTTCAGTATTCAGCGCTTGCAGTACCATTTCCGCCAACCGCTTTGAGGCTCCCATAACATTCGTTGGCCTCACTGCCTTATCAGTAGAAATCAGCACAAAACGCTCAACACCGGCAATAATAGCTGCCTGTGCTGTATACAAAGTACCCATCACATTATTTCGAATGCCTTGGGAAATATTGTATTCAACCAGCGGTACATGCTTATAAGCTGCTGCATGATAGACCGTTTGAACACGATACTCTTTCATAATATCCAGCAGACGATCAGGGTCATTTACTGATCCCAAGACAGGAATAACGCTGGCACTCAATCTTTGCACGGTTAATGCCTTTCGTAACTCCTGGTCTATGCGATAAAGTGCATACTCTGACACTTCAAATAAAATCAACGATTTTACGCCATTTTGCACAATCTGACGACACAGCTCGGAACCAATGGAGCCCCCTGCTCCTGTCACCAGTACTACTTTGTTGTTGATGGATTTTTTTAGCAATTTGGGCGCTGGCGGGACTTGCTCACGGTTTAACAAATCACCGAGGTCAATATCCTGCACTTCCTGCACTTTTAACCGACCACTGGCTATATCAGCAAGCGCCGGCACCGTCCTGATCGGCAGGCCATACTGCTCGAGATGTTGAATAACAATTTTCTTTCGCTGCCGGGACGCTGAGGGAATAGCCAGCAATATTTCCTGTATGGATTGATATACCAGTAGTCTTGGTAAGTTCTCCATATTACATACACGCAAACCGGCAATCATCCGATTTTGTAGCTGTTCATTCTGATCGATAAAGGCCACAGGATAATAGTCTTTTCGCCCTTTGAGTGCGTTGAATAGCTGCTGCCCTGCTTGCCCTGCTCCAACAATAACAACACGACGCCCTCCTACAGACTGCGCTTTCGATCTGTGGCTAAACAACAAACGAAATAGTGAGTATAAAGAGTGACCAGATAAAATACCTCTTATAACAAAACGAATACCAACAATAACAAACATGGTTAATAGTAAGTAAATTAATGGAACTGATCGTGGAACAGCTTCTGCGTGACCAATAAAAAAGTTAACGGAAAAGAGTAAGCAACATGCAACAAGACATCCCTTGCCCAGCTCTAATATAGCGTGAAGATCAATATATCTGACAACGATATGATAAAACCCAAACATCATAAATACAGGAAAAGAAACAAAAGGAGAAAGAACAAATAACCAAAAATACTCCTCGAGTATTATCAGAGGTTCACTCGGCAACAAACGAATATAAAAGGATAAATAAAGGCACATCCACAAAATAAAAAAATCTGCAACAACAGAAATAAAAACTTTATAAAAACGCGATAATTTAAAGACAAAATCTTCCATAACACCCTCTTCATCCTGATTTTTTTATACGTACGCTTACAACTATCAATGAGAACAAAGACAGCCCAAAATCACCTGTAACACTCACATCATTTTCTTTTGAAACTTACTTTCTAATCTACCAAAACCGTACTCGGAGGCGTGATCTTTATCGGTATAAAAAGAGGCACTATCACCAAGGATAGGGCAAAACACATCACCACAAAAATTATCTGTCGGGTCGATAATAACTAACCCATTATCATTCAGTTTAGCCTGAATCGACCAGGCTTTATTTGCAAAAAGCTGTCACCTTTCATGCTCTGACCGTGACTTAAGCAACACAAACTTTGAGGCAAAGCTTCGCAATGCCTGCGGTTGTTTCCACCACCAAGCTAACGCTCTGGTGGGAGTTTTAACCCTGTGCTATTTGATAAAATAACCCTTTGAATTTTCGACAACTATCCGCTTCTCCAAAAAACATGACCCCATGAAATCCTCTACAATACGCCGCTGGATTCAAGCCATCTATTTCTGTTCGATATGACAACTTTTTTTCGATCATCAATCTAGTTTTTTATTTATTCAAAAACCACAAATGTTTGGACGTATGAACTTTGAAAATTACCAACTACCAATGATATCTTTTATTTTTCTCACAACAAAACCAATCTCATCTTCTCTCATACTCGACCCTGATGGAAGACAAAACCCTGTTTCAAATAAACATTTACAAAAATCGACGTCAGAATGATAAAAGTACGGTGCGCCTGAAAATAATGGTTGAAGATGCATAGGTTTCCATAAATGCCTGGCCTCAATATTGAAATAACTTAATTTAGCAATAATATCTGAAGGTCTAATATCTGTTTTTTCATGATTTAAACGGACAGCCGTCAGCCATCTGTTAGAATAATCACCTGCTGGCTCAGGCATCCACTCCAAACAATCAATATCCGACAACGATTGTTTATAATGTGCGAATATTTTTCTTCGAGCAGAAACCCGCTCATCCAAAACCGCAAGCTGCCCGCGACCTATGCCTGCTAACACATTACTCATTCGGTAGTTATAGCCTAATTCAGTATGCTCATAGTGGGGCTCAGACATTCTGGCCTGAGTAGCAAGATATCTCGCCCTCTCAATCGATGCCCTATCCTCAGAAATCAGCATGCCACCACCAGATGTAGTAATTATCTTATTACCATTAAATGAAAATATCCCAAACTTACCAAAGGTTCCGGTGTGTCGCCCCTTGTAAAGTCCTCCCAGAGATTCTGCCGCATCCTCTATAACAGGAACGTTGTAACAGTCACAAATGGTCATGATCTCCGAGATTTTTGCACTTTGCCCATAAAGATGAACAACAATCACCGCTTTCGGTTTTTGCCCTGTTGCAATGCTTGCCTGGAATGCCCGCTCAAGGGCTTGAGGTGACATATTCCAGGTATCAGGCTCAGAGTCTATAAATACAGGCTGTGCTCCCTGATATAAGATAGGGCTGGCACTGGCTACGAAGGTAAAACTTGAGCAAAACACGGTATCGCCAACACCGACATTTAGCAAGCGTAAAGCCAGGTGAATGGCGGCGGTACCAGAACTGACAGCAGCGGCATGCCCGGTTTTTACATACTCTGCGATCTCTTGCTCAAAACCATCAACATTTGGGCCTTGTGGCGCTATCCAGTTTGATTGGAAGGCATCTTCCACGTATTTTTTCTCCAATTCCCCCATATGGGGAATAGAAAGAAGAATACGGGGCTGAATGTCGCTTCTTAAATACAACGCTACTGGCCGTCCATTGCCATCAATGGCAGGAAGCTGGCTTACTTCATATTTATTCATTACCGTCAGAGCATCTGAATCACTGATTCCAGCTTCAACAGTAATTGGGTTCTTCTCAGGCAACTGCGTTAGCGTATCATTTAAATCAAACCCTGCAAGCAACAATCTACGAATATCTCCATCGGTTACCGTGCGTTGAAGGATCCCATTATTATCTACCAGCAGTAAAACAGAATCTCCGGTTTTATCCAGCAAACGAAAAACTTCTTTTAATGTATATTGACTTGAAACTAAAATTTGATCAATACAACCTGAACTTTTCAAAATTAATCACCTGAAATTAGACCTTTATCTTATTAAAAACAACCATCGCTTTTCTTCTTATTGAAAAATAAATACTCATAATAAAATCCCAATAAAAACACCATATTAACTGAAATATATTATGCTTGGAAAAGTCCTCACTCGGCAAACCGATTTTCTTGTTGATCACATCACCTTGATAATAGGTTCCAAACACATGATCCCACACTGCAAAGTTATTTGCATAATTCTTATCACAATGCTCTTTTAAATTAGAATGATGTATCCAATGATCTTTGGGAGACTGGAAAACATACTTACCAAACCACCCCCAGCTTAAATTAAAGCTACCATGTTTTAAAAAACCATACGTGCTAAATAGCAAGCTGAACAAGACATAATTCTCTGAGGGTACGCCAGTTAATCCAATAGCTAAAGCTGTTGCCAGCACACCAATGGCTCGCTCAACAGGGTGATCCCTCGAAACTGTGACAAAATTCATTTCGACCGCCGAGTGATGGTATTTGTGAATATGCCATAAATAAGGCACCTCGTGCATAAAACGATGCACCCAATAATTAAAAAAATCTAAAACCACAAAAAAGACAATAAAATGTAAAAAGCCTGGCAAATACAAGGACAAGTCAAAACTAAGAAGATCACGAATACCTTTAGCTATTATATGAGTGCTTCCAAGGCTCATAATTGCAGCTAAAAAAACCATCAATGAACTATGTGTTATAAGAAAAGATATCAAGTCATTAACAATATTCCTCTCCAAGCGTAATAAGCGTCTTAGCGTCGAGCCTTCATAGCCAGATTTCACGACTTCGACTAACATCAAAAGTGTAAAAACCAACATTAAAATAGCCATGAAAAATAAAATTTCTTGCCAGCTATTGCTATAAAGCCCTATAAACTTATCTATAAATCTTTCAAATAAGACAATAAAAAAATCCATCACAACCCCACTGTTCATAGTTTACACAAGAAACCTGATTACTGTATATTTCAAATAAAGCGAAATCACATCACGTTCTTATATTTTTTATCGCTGTGCCTGGAATACCCATAACCGTTTCACCTTCCGATACATTAGAAGTAACGACAGCGCCAGCACCAATCACAGCATTATCCTGAATAGAGATATTCGGAAGAACTACAGAACCTGCGCCTATTAATACACACCTACCAATTTTGACCCCTCCACAAAGCGTTGCATTTGGCGCAATATGTGAAAAACAACCAACAAAACAGTCATGATCAACGACAGCTCCATGATTTATAATACAGCAATCACTAATGATTGTCGCCGATGAAACAATGACACCTGCAGCAATAAAACAACCCGAACTCACAGTTGCACTTATGGAAATAACAGCTTTGGGGTGAATGATAGATGCAAAATTTGTGTTATGTCTATTAATACGATCAAATAATGTTTGTCTTATACAGTTGTTGCCAATGGCAATATGACAATATTGAGGTATTTTATCAACAGTGTTTAGTAAATGTATTGGATATTTTCCCAATAGTAAGGTGCCCACCTTATCTAATGACTCATCAGCAATTAATAGTTTGCTATAGGCTTGTGATAACAGACAAGCTTCAACTACCACTTTCGAATGCCCACCCGCTCCAATAATTAATACATCAGTAGGCATTTACTTTCTCTAAAATAGCTTCATCAATAGTCAGATCAGTAAGAAACTGAACAATATGATCTGCTGCGGTACCCTGACCATAAACATTCTCCCACTGCTGCCCCCGTAATGCTATTGCATCGTCAAACCCCTTACGAATTTCAGCCTGACTAATACCCGCATCAACCACATTAGCGTTTCGCTCCCTGAAATTTTGCCTTGTACCAATATTTAAAACAGGGGTTGAAAGAGAAGCCGCCTCAATAATACCACTGCTGGAATTGCCTGCTAAAACATCTGCATAAGTCAGAAGAGACAAAAAGTCATTCCTGGGGATATGTACTGCTATTTTAAGTTGCCTACAGTCTTCAAATTTCCTTATCTCTTCTTTTATTAACTGTCCTCCAGCGTCCGAATTTGGCATCAGTATTAGCGCTGGAAGTTTACGCTCAAGTACAACGGATAATAAATTGTTAACTTGTGAGGAAAGTCTGTCTAACTGTTGCACAACAGGATGAAAAAGTATCAGAATAAATGGCTCATCAGGGCTGAGAGAATAACGGTGTAAGAGTGCTGTTTTTTCTTCAACCTTGAAGTTTACAATGGCATCCAACCCCGGCGCCCCAGTGACATAAATATGTTCAGGGTACTCCCCCATTCGGATCAGGCGATTCCGTGATTGCTCTGTTGCCACCAGGTGGTAATGAGCTAACTTTGAAATGGCATGTCGAACAGGCTCATCAACTGTACCTGAACGTTCACCACCATGGATATGGACAATTGGAATATTTAAATGGATAGCGGCAAGAGCGCCCGCCAACATCTCTCCACGATCACCAAGTAACAACACAATATCTGGCTTGTTTTTTTCAAATAGGGTCACTAACCCATCAAGTATGATGGCAATATTTTTTGCCATCATACTACCAGTTGTTTGAGATACATCTACAACCACCTCACCGGATATAGATAACCCTGATTTTTTTACCTCATCAATAGTAGTGCCATAGGCTTGTGAAAAATGCGTTCCTGTGACAGCCAGAGAAATTTCAAGATTTGCTTTTCTCTCTATCCGCAAAAGGGTCGATTCCATTAAGCCAAAATCTGCCCTGGTACCTGTTACATAACAAATATGCCTGACCACTACACCAAATCCTCCCAGCATAATGTAACTGGTTTCCCTATCGTGCGTGATACTACTCGACCGACTACTTTATCCATATCAGCCGGAGCAATACCAGTGCCTGGCCGAAGTAGAACCAGGTCATCCTCGGTAAGAACATGACCTTTTATTACTGGCCTTGTCAGAGTCACACTTCTGCGAACAAGACGACGGACTGGTATTTCATTAGGTTGTGGTTTTTTTTCTCCATCGCCCAGACAGAGTTCAACTTCCCTTATTTGCCTGATCATTTCTGCTAATTGATCAGGTTCCAGTGATGCCTTGTGATCAGGTCCGTCCATCCTCCGATCCAAGGTAAAGTGCTTTTCTATCACCTTTGCACCCATTGCCACTGCAGCAACACTGACCAATAAACCGTCCGTATGGTCAGAATAACCGACTGGGAGATCAAGCAGCCTTGCCATAGTGTTCATAGCCTTGAGGTTAACCTCTTCATTTTGGGCAGGGTAATTTGATGTGCAATGAAGTATTGTCAAAAATTTGCTGATTTCTCCT
Organism: Candidatus Sororendozoicomonas aggregata; assembly: GCF_031528575.1. Lineage (NCBI taxonomy): Bacteria > Pseudomonadati > Pseudomonadota > Gammaproteobacteria > Oceanospirillales > Endozoicomonadaceae > Candidatus Sororendozoicomonas > Candidatus Sororendozoicomonas aggregata. The sequence continues at coordinate 31,555 of NZ_JAVLSP010000031.1, read as the reverse complement.
TTAAGGCTTAGTTTTGACCGCTCAGCCTTAATCGTTGCTACTGCCTCACAAACCTCATCCATAGAAGCCATACCTGTAGAGAGAATGATGGGCTTATTCAATGCGCACAACGACTGAATCAGGGGAAGATTTGTTAGCTCTCCCGAAGGAATCTTTAGTTTGTCCATCCCGCAATTCACTAAATATTGGGCTATTTTGCTATCGAATGGTGTAGACATAAATTCGATATTTTGCGCTTTGCAATGCCGGAAAAGCTGTTGATGAAACTGATCAGACATTTCAAGCTTTTTTAGCATGAAGAACTGGTCACCAAGGCCAGTATTTCGTCGCTGATACTCGGCAGTTTTCGCAAATTTCGATACTAATTGTTCTGCTTTGAATGACTGAAATTTAACAGCATCAGCACCTGCCTTTGCCGCTTCATCAATGAGTTTTAACGCCAAGTCAAGTGACCCATTATGATTTACACCGGCTTCGGCGATGATAAAGCAGGCATCTTTATTATTTTTTTTATTCACAATAATATACACCACAGAAAGTTAAATTATGCCTTAAGCTTTCGTTAAACAGTTTTTTTATCATCCTGATATTCAAATATCATCTTTTTGTTCAAGATATATAAGCTCTGCGAGTTTAAAATCCAATGCAGTATCAATATCAATTGATCTCTCAGGTGGCATGATATAAGCGTAAGAATTATTCGTAGTAAATGCTTTATTTTCTTTTAATGATATGATAGTTGAAATATATATTGCCCCATTAATTAAATAATATTTTTTTAATTCCTGAGACCTTATTCTAGTTGCCTCCAGACTTTTAAAATTGTTTAATATGCCATTATCTGATAGTGTACTCATCCACAAAGGTGAGTGAGCAGATTCACAGACAGAGACAAGCGTATCTGCTTTTGTTGTCTCAAATAAGCTCAGTGCTTCATCAACATCTTCAACCGTCCTTAAAGGACTGGTAGGTTGGAGCCAAACAATAATGTCAAAACCAGAGAAGTGTGATAAAACATTTAAAGCAACATCGATGGATGTGGATGTATCTTTAGCTAAAGAATGATGGCGCTTATGTATTAACACCCCCAAATCAATCGAGAAATCAACAATTTCCTTTGAGTCACTGGAGACAACCACAGCATCAATAAACTCACTTTCAGTGGCCGCAGAAATCGTTTTTTGAACCAAAGGCACACCATGAAAATGTCGCATATTTTTATTTGGCAATCTTTTACTGCCTGCCCTGGCAGGAATCACAGACAAAACACGCTTATCATTTATCATAAACAGTTTCAGTATAAAAAATGCTATCACAAACAATCATTTTCTTTCCAAATTGGTTTTCTTAACTTCCAATTTCCATATTCTTTAACCCATAAATGAGGTGACCTGAATTTTTCAATAGTCTCATGGTATTCTTCCAGACTGATAGTCATATATTCACAACAATCATTGATATACTTGTCTGGAAATTCTCCGTCAAACCGTTTTATCAGCGAAACACCTTCCTCACGGGTAATATCACCATTTCTGATCTCCTGAGCACTATCGTAGGTTGCTCTGCCAATACCAAACTTTATCATCGTCGTATGGTAGTGCAACCAGTCAATTTTATCGTCCAATGAACTGTACTTGCTAAAGCTCCCTTCAGTTCTGGCGTAGTTAGGTAAAAAATCACTATTTTCTACTGAGTAATAATACGTTTCTTGCGGGTGCCACTTGACATAGTACCCTAAATAATGAACTTTAGTACCTACCTTCTCTAACAACATGGGATTCACTGGAAAATAGGCTTCGAGGTCTGATAATTTAAAACCATATTTATCCATTAGCTCCGATGCAGGAACCCCGCCTAAAACCAGGTCACCTATAGACTGATTGGAAGAAAAATATTTGCTATCCCTTACTGGCTTATCATTATCTTCTATGGCATTTCCATACTCAGCCTCATTCTCACCAAAAATAACAAGGGGAATATCTAACAGTACCGACAGTCTGGGAGCCAGGTTTTTTTGACCTAAAATAAAAGGTTGAAAAGGATGACCCAGATTTTTAAAAGCGGCTTTCGTAAGAAATCGATGTAATTTTCTGTTTTGATTATAGGTATAGTTTGCAAACCCCATATCTAACCAGGCTTCGAAGTTTTTCTTACCAATACTGGTATAAAGTGCAGGTGGCCAGGTTATCAAGATTGGGTTCATGTTATATTTATACTTCAACATATGTGCTGCCTGCACACTATCTTTTCCACCACTACCAGGTATTATTACATCATACCTTCCATCTGTTCGGCGATACCTGTTACATAGCTCAGTTAATGCTAAATGCCTGGCTTCCCAGTCTATACTTTTTTTCTTCTGCGTATACCGGCAGGCGTCACAAACACCCTCTTCATCAAAAGCCAGTGTCACCTTCTTTTCAGCAGCCGTTTGTTTAAACTCTACAGTGGAGGCTGGCCGCTGATTATTCATAGTACAGCGTTTACAAAACAACACCTCTAGTGGCAAACCATATTTCCCAGTATTCATTATTATTCCTATTTTAAATGGATAAAATTTTCAAATAGTTTAATCCCTGGCTCTTTACTTTTTTCTGGATGAAACTGGACACCATATACTTCATCTTTTCCCATTGCAGATACAAACTCATGCTCACAATACTCAGATAAAGCCAATACATTCTTATAATTTACCACCTCAAAGGAATGCATGAAATAAAAGCTATTGCCATTCAACCCCTTCAAAAGCAGATTATCCCTTTGAACTTCAATCTTATTAAACCCCATATGGGGAACAAATCCGGAGCACTGAATAGGCTTTACTTCAGCATCAAAAAAACCTATCCCTTTAGTTTTACCAAATTCAAAACCTACTTTAGACAGTATTTGCATACCCAAACAAATACCTAATGTTGGTTTTTTTTCAACCGCTTCAGCCAAGTGGTCTATTAAATAACTCTCTCTTAACGTTGACATTGCGTTGTTGAAACTTCCAACACCTGGCAGGACTATCTTATCAGCTACACTTAATTTATCTGGATTTTCTATCAGAACTGTTTTAGCGCCAGCGTATTCTATCGCTTTTTTTATACTCTTGATGTTACCACTGTTACCGTAATCCACAATACCTATCAAAGCACTCATTCGGTTACCTCAACGCCTTGCTCCTTCAGATAGCTTTTAAGCGCCGTAATCGTTGTTTTTTCATAATGCAGTAGTGAAGATACCGCAACACCGGAGGGTCGACACCTGGACACAACCTCCAGGACATCTTTGTGGCTTCCGGCACCACTGGCAACCACAACCGGGATGTTGGAATTACCTACAACTTCATAGCATAGGTCAATATCAAAGCCTCTTTTTCTTCCATCACTGTCAACTGACTGAATGATGATTTCACCTGCACCTCTTTCCTGGACTTCAAGCACCCAGTCTATGACTGATCGCTTTGAGCGAATTCTTCCGCAGTCTGAATAACACTCCCAACTGCCTTTATTACGCTTGGCTTCAATATTGACTACGACAGACTGAGAACCAAACACTTGAGCAGCTTCAGAGATAAGGCCAGGATTTTCTTGCAGTGCATATGTATTTATCAACACTTTATCTGCACCATGGTGGAAAAGGGTTGAAAAATCGTCCAAACACCTAACCCCACCCCCTACGCCAAGGGGAATAAATAATTCTTCTGCTGTTTTTTCGATGAAAGGGTATACTATTTCTCTTTTATATAGTGATGCGACAATATCAATGTATATTATTTCATCTGCCCCTTGCGAATAATATTTTTTTGCCAGTTCTGCAGGTGTACCCATTTTCCTTAATCCCTCAAAATGAACTGGCTTAACGACATAAGGTGGCTTTATGTCCAACTTTGCTATTACTCTTAAAGGCATACAAACCCTTGATTTAATTTGATAATCAATAAAAATAAATCTTACCAACATCTAAAAAGCTTGCTATATAACTTATTAGTTAATATAACATTTCATCAATTACTTTTATTACATTGGCACCAGCTTCACCCACTTTTGGTAATGCGTTGTTTTTTGTATTGGCATTTAAACACTCGATGACTCGATCGTTTAATTCTGACAAACATTCCACCCCCATTGAAAACCCCATTTCATCGTATGGTGCATCTTTTGAAAAAAGTGACAACTTAATATTTATTAGTGGCTTAGAGATTAAAGCAGCCTGAAGCCCTACTGTAGAAGCAGTAACTACTACACAATCCACAGCGGGTAAAAGCTCATTAATATCATCTTCTTGTCGGCTAATTTCAACACCATTTGGTAATTGTGAAAACTCTCTTGACTCATTAGGGTGTGGTCTTATTACCAACCTGATATTTATATTTTTTCTTACCAGTTTAACAAGCTCTTCTTCAATTTTAATGGGTAATAATATATCACCAACCCTATCCGAGAATGGATGCTTTTCTGGCTCAATAGCTGACGCCCAAAGTACAATACGCTCATGATTTGACCACTGTTTCTTTTTTTTAAACTTTCTTACACTCGTTATATCGTTATATCGTGACAAATAGTCAAATGCAGGATTCCCCGTTACTACTACCTCGTCTGCCATTCTTCCTGCTGCCATCATCTTATCTCTAACAGCATCGGAAATGACACAAACTTTATTAGCAAAACCCGGCTTACCAATCCATGCTATTTCCTGTAAGGCAAATAAATCAACCAGACAAATAGAAGGAATACCCAGCTGAAAAGCAGCATCGATTACTGCTCGCTCTGCTCTTGGCGAGTTTGTGGCAACAACAAGATCAGGCTTATTTTTTGAAAGGTATTTTTTTAGTGTATGAATAGGATAAAAAGCCTGCCTTCCATATTTTTTGTATTTTTTACTGGCTGCCGTTTCACCGAAACTCTTCACCAAATCCATATAAGAAAGCCCAATATAAGCAACACTCTCATTATATGAAACTAATGGGTTTTGAGTATCATTAACCACCAGTTCTTTACCTTTCTTAAGGGCATAAAGATCGCCATCTCCAATTAAATCTTTAAACCCAAAACAGCATTTATTAACATTTTTAACTTTTTGATAAGCTGTTGTTAAAGCAAGATAATTACATTCATAGATATTACTGAAAACTAATCTTTCATAAATTGGAAGAAGTGCGTTAACATGCCCCCCGCCATAGGAAACAAACAATATTTTCTTCATAATATCATTTAAACAATTATTTCAAGTAGTTAACTGAATAGTTGTTTATAAAAAAGTAGAAAAACACCATTATTGGCAATATGGCCATAGTCAATACTGAATAGCCAAACATGCTGCCTAAAAAAGCGATAAATGTTACAATAACAAGTGGTCGCAATTCTTTAACAGTCAAATAGAGATATAAACCTATACAATTGACTGCAACTACAATAATCAAAAAGGATACTCTATAAAAATAACTATCATTAAAAAATAGAGAGCCAAGACCATGATTTAGCATACCAATAATCCCGTGAAGCCCACCACCAAAGTAGTCAATATTCTTCAGCAAAGAATCCAATAAAAAGGGGGAAAAAATCATTGTCATTAAGACGCTAAAAGAAAAAACGTGCCTTTTTATTGTTGACTTATTCAGTAATACTTTATAGAAGAAAATGCCGAGTAACGAAGAAAAATACACCAAAAAAACACCTGAACTTACACTGGATAGAAAAAATCCTAAAAAAGCGTTGAAAGCCATTGTAGGTAGACTAATCTTTTCCCAGGACAGAGTAATAAATATCAAAATAGATGAAGCCATAATGGCAAACACCATTCGCCCATTCATAAAAAAACTAACAAAACATAAAACCAAAAAAAACAAACTAAAAATAAGATCATTTTTTTTAAAAAGAGAATCTTGCAAAAGATATAAAACTGATTGGCTCACAATCAATGATGAATAAAGTATAAAAAAAGGAAAAAGTAGCGAGAACAAATAATTATATTCAATACCTAAAAGGCTTGACGCAGTAAATATCGGCACCACCAGAAAGTATCTTAGCATGTGTGCATATTTATAACCACCGTCAGTTGTAATAGCACTCAACAACTCTCGTTGGTAAGGCTTACCCCCGTGGGCAATTCCATTTTCTATTTCCCAGATTCTGGTAACTTGTGGCCATAATTCAAAACTTAATAACTGGCTTGCACAAAGAAAAAAATAAACAAAAAATAATGCTAATTTTATTATAAACAACAAATTTATTTTATATTTATTGGGGTTATTAATCATATTTTTTAACTTAGAACACTTAATCAATAAAGATGCGCATCCATATTTCAAAGGCTAATAATGAACGGATTTGTCTGGTAAAATTACCCAGATTTTGACAATGACAATTATACATATAGCGCACATAGTCATAGTTGAATAGTTTTCGCTCTACAGTTCTTTCTGACAACAATAGGTCATAACAAAGATCTGAAAGCTCAGATTTAAACCATTCACCCACAGGCACTGTAAACATTTGCTTCTTTCGATAAGCCAGGTCTTTACCAATCAATGGAGCAACGGCTTTTTTGTAGAGGTATTTTGTTTCATTATTTTTTATTTTTAATTCACCTGGCATTGAAAAAGCCAGCTCGATCATTCGATAATCAAGAAACGGCGCTCTGTTTTCAATAGATACAGCCATCCCCATACGATCGGGTTTTACCAGATTATTTCCTGGGAGAAGAAAAATAGTGTCAATATACAATGCCTGATTAATACGATCCATATTAGCTGCTTTTTCATACAACGGCTTAAGAATATCTTCAGCATGTAATGTATCTATTTTATCAAGACTTCCTTCAGAAAATAGCTTAGTCCTTGCTTCTGTATCAAATAATAGAATGTTGTTCGTATACCTTGCCTGAAACTGACTATCATTTAACGATTCAATATCTCCACTAAAAAAGGTTTTATACTTATCATAGCCTGCAAACAGCTCATCAGCACCATCACCCGTTAACACCATTTTTACCTGTTCTGAAGCAAGCTGAGCCACTTTATAAGTAGGTAAAAATGAGACATCACCGTGTGGCTGATCACAATGATAGGTAGCCATAGGCCATAGGTCGATTAGATTTGCTTCTACTTTTTTTAATACATGCTGTGTGGAAAACCGTTTCGCAGCAGCCTCGGCGAAAGGTGACTCATCGTAGTCTGGGTCGTTAAATCCAACGGAAAAGGTATTGATCGGTTGCTTAAGATGTTGACTCATCAATCCAACTATTGTGCTGGAATCGACACCCCCAGATAGAAAAGCACCCAATGGAACATCTGCCCTTAATCTTATTTTTACGGCATCGGATAAAATAGTAGTAAAGTCATCAATCCACTGTGATTCCGCTTTATGAACAACCTTAACTTTCGAAATATCCCACCAACAAAAGCTCTTCATAGCTTTTTCTGTAATTTTTAACCAGTGACCCGGCATAACATGTTCGACACCTTCAAATAGAGTTAATGGTGGTGGAACATAATTAAATGCAAAAAAATTATTTAATGCCTGATAGTTAATTTCTGTCTTGTCAATAACTGCTAATATAGATTTTATCTCAGATGAAAATACTATTCGTCCATTTTTTTTAGAAAAAAACAGTGGCTTTTCTCCTACACGATCTCTAATCAAATACAGAGCACTCAGCTTTCTGTCATAAATAGCAATGGCAAACATACCATTGAGCTTGGAGATACCTTCTATTCCATCACGTTCGTAAAGCCTGAGAATAACTTCAGTATCACAATGTGTATGACAAATATAACCATCAGAAGCTAACGCTTGTGCTAACTCGATATGATTAAAAATCTCCCCATTTTGAACAACAATAATATTGTTATCCTCAGAGATAAACGGCTGTTGACCATGCTCAATATCAAGTATTGCCAGTCTTTGATTTCCCAGTGCTACAGCCTGATAATCATCATGGTAGTATCCATGACCATCGGGCCCGCGGTGCTTGATGGCTTGCCCCATTTTTCCCAGGGTATCTTCTGGAATTCTTTTATTATTCTGATCAAAGTAGCCAAAAATGCCACACACAACTAATTTCCACCCTTTGATACTATTTGTTTTACTGTCATAAAGAGAATGTGAAAATCCATAGTCATTGAATCCCTATCAACATACTCAAGGTCCAGAGCCGTTCTTTGCTTTGGCGTTGCCTCAGAGCGAAGCGTTGCCTGAGCAAGCCCTGTTATACCGGGCTTAACTGAGTGGCGCTTTATCCACTGTTGTCTATCATATTCTTTTTCTTGGGCAGGGACATTTGGCCTTGGGCCAACGAAACTCATATTTCCCAATAGTACATTAAACAGTTGAGGTAATTCATCAATACTCGTTTTTCTTATAAAACCACCGAATTTTGTAATACGCTTGTCGTTAGCGCCCGTAAAATAAGGCCCTGTATTTGATGCATCTGCATTCATACTCCGAAATTTATAGATAGAAAAGTGTTTCCCGTTCAGTCCTACACGCGTTTGTTTAAATATAATACTCCCCCTAGAGTCAATCTTTATTATCATCGCCACTATAATAAATAGTGGAAAAAATAAAATTACTAGTATTAACGCAAAAAAAAATCAAATAGATTTTTCACGCTTTCTCCTTTCAACACATTCTCTCACAATATTTTTTAATCTAAGCTTATCATCTTCTATTTTTTTCTTATCCCTTTTCTTCAATCTTTCCTCTTCATACCTTAGTTTTTCAATTTCTTGTTTTAAGCCTCCCGTTGACTTCAGCGCTTTCACACTGGTACTTTGGCGATGAAACGTCCTTGATAAGATCACTGATGATGAGCTAAGCCTAACATGCTCAGCCAGTACACACTCTCCAGGAATAACACCTTCACCTACGCGCGCTATGCCACCAAAACCAAAGTTAAAACCTGCCTTTTTTATTGTATTCACTAATCCTTCAATAAAGCCATTTGCCAAAGTTTCAAATATAAAGTCAAGTTTCATATCCAAATGAAGATCATTCAATCCGATAAAAATTTCTGAAATACCTTTAACTTTCAATAAACTTTGTAATGATTGGGCTGCATCAAATGTTTCAATCAAGGGTATAATACCGACTCTTCCATCAACATAATCTGAAAATATTTGTACATCCCTTACAGTTCTGAACATAGGAAGCATTAGCAGGTCTGCGCCACCAGCAATCGCTGTCTCTACTTCTTGCCTGGTGCCGCTATGGAGTGGGTTAACACGAACCAGTAGCTGTGATTTTTTTAATTTTGACTTCACCATTGATATATCAGCCAGTGAATGCTGGCTAATCAATGTATCCAAGTGTCCTTGTCGTTCACTTTTTCCCATGACCTCCAAATCTATAAATATTCGTGCGACCCCACAACATTCAGCATATTCTGCCAAATCAGGATTATTAGTAATAAACATTAGTTTAATCATATAGTCCGTATCTTTAGCTTTATTTTTTCCCTTATTTCATTATCAAGACAGGCAATGACCGATAAAAATAAGATTGACTGCAATGCAACTATACTAATCACCAGCCAATTTGTTATTCCATACCCTTGAAGCCATGATCCTCCTTCATAAATAAAAAATGAACTTATTAATGTACTGATTAAAATTTTCACATCAAAAAATTCTGACAGCTGGCTAAAACACGAAGCAAATAACAAAACCATAAAAATTATACTAATCATTGCATAACCCCAGGCCATTGAAAGAATGATTGCCGAAAGGTCAGCACCATAAACTTTAGATTCGTAAATCAAGACAAATCCTATTAATCCTGAAAAATTTACAATGAAAGGTGCGAGTGTATTTTTTCTGGAATTAAACACGGCTGTCAGATACGTAGCCATCCCCATTAATGGGAGTAAAACCATACCCAACGAAACGAGATCAGCGATACTACTTATATCTTCAGTCGTTATTTTTCCATAACCAAAAACCGATGAGCTATATACTTCGCTTATTGCACTAAGTGCACTGGCAGATAAAACTGATAATACCAATGTTATCTGCATTCCATATTTAACCACTTTCATGTGTACAATTTTATTTTCAAAGTAACTCTGCGACAGCTTCGGGAGTAGGATTACAGATAAAAATGTGACTGTTAATGCCAAAGGAAATTCAATCAATTTACTCACATAATTCAGTACAGCAACACTACCTTCCTCCATGTAGGAAGCCTGGGATCTGCCAACTACCGGGAATAATAGTAATGTACAACCAGAGGCTACAGCCTGAACATATCGAAAAAACAATGCCTTACTGATAATAAATGGCTGAGTGATTTTTATAGGATATAGGTTGATACTACCAATCCTTGCTAGTTGAGATACAAGTCTTAATACTCCTCCTAATAAAATAAAAGTAGATAATACAAATAAATTACCATTGATAAAGTGGGCAATAACCAAACCAACAATAATAGATGAATTTACAATAAGTGTTCCCATTGCAGGCACAGCATATTGATATTTTGCTTGTAGAAATGCTGTTATTACACCAGTAACTACAGACAGTGGCACCATCCAAATAACCCAACGGATACTCTCTGTTGTTTTACAGTGCTGTATATCACTTAAACCAGGGGCAAGAGTTGAAACCAACACTCCCATATTTAAATTCAAACATAGTGTGATTATAAAAAATATAACACCAAAAAAAAATAAAGCCTGATACAAAAGACGTCGTGCAGTTTCTGGTGCCTTAATAAATTCTGGTATTAGAGTAACGCCTAATGCCCCACCCATAAGTATATTTACTAAAAAATCTGGAATAGTTAGCATTAAAATAACAACATCAGCATCACTTCCAACACCGTAAGTCGACGCAACAACCCCTTCCCGAACAAAGCCAGATAATCGACCTAGCAATAGTCCTGTATTCAATACAAGTGATGACAATAAAAGTGTTTTAAACATTTTTCTCAACTTTCACAGTCAATGACACAAGCTCTTATATATAAAATTTTTTCTAAAAAAATGAAAATATCTCGCTGACCGAGTGTTTATATTGTTTATCAGACGACCTTGATACCATAGAAATGAATTAACTACGCTACCGCCCGAGGAAAATGGCTGTACAAAACCTGAGCACTATCCCAAAGGCTCGATTTAATAGCAGGTACAGCACTACTATTAAGGCGCTTCTCATAAAAAGCATCTATTTTTCAAAAGCTACATATATAATTTCCATTCACCCATAATTCTCTGGATGAAAACGTAAAAATTCAGACAATGAACTGCATAAAAAACCTTTTTATCTTTATTATTAACTACTTATATTAATACCTGATTATCAGTTCCAGTACAACTTTCTTGTGTTTTTCTTATGTTTTTCTTATGTTTTTCTTATGTTTTTCTTATGTTTTTCCTGTGTTTTTATCTTCACTCTCCTTCTATCCCCTGGATTGGCATAGTCACCCCCCACTTTTTACAGCCAGGGCATTGCCAGTGCATCTCTTTGCCTGAAAAGCCACAGGCGCTACAGGCATAAACAGGTTTTAACGCTAACATGTTTTTGGTGACTTCCAGGAACAAGGGTGAACTCTGCTCACCACCTCGGGCATACTCCAGTTCAACCAGCATATTAAGGCCTTTCAGGGTTGGGTGCTTGTACAGTTGGGTGATAAGAAAATCAATTGCGTGCTGCACGCCTTTTTCCTTCAACAAAAGGCGTGTCATAGCAACAATCACCGTGCTACCTCGCTTTTCGTTTAAACAACGGGCCAGATAACCCCCGTAACCCCCTTTACCGGAAAGATGGTCATAACACTTTTCAAGTAAAGGAAGCCCTAAAGGGATATAAGCGTTGTTTTGTCGCGAAATACGTTCCAATGACTTGATAGCATCCCGGTAACGTCCCTCCTGGTAATCCATTTTCCCCAATAACAGACTGGCTCTGACACAGTCCCTGTCCCGCCCCATGGCATTACGCAAACAACGCCTTGCCATAATCCTGTCATTCTCATTCAGATGATGATCTGCAAGCTCACAATAATAAAATGCCAATCGCTTATAATAAGTGGACTCACTGCTGCTCCGCCGTAATTTTTCTGCAATATCAATGGCTTTTAGCCACTCACGCTCCTGCTCATAGATTTTAAGCAGCTGTTGCAGTGCTTCTCCTTTATGCTCATGATTATGCTGAATAATATCAACGAGGATGGCCTCTGCCCGATCAAGGAGCCCCGCATACATATAGTCCTTTGCCAGATCAAGCTGCACCTTGATTGACTGTGAAGTCGTTAGACTTGGCCTGGCCAACAAGTCCTGATGAATACGTATTGAGCGCTCCACTTCCCCTCTTTTGCAAAAAAGCGTTCCAAGGGCCAGGTAAATATCGACGGTATCACTATTGACATCCAGCGCATTGATAAACGTATCAATGGCTTCTTCAGGCTGCTCATTCAGCAGATAATTCAAGCCAACAAAATAATCTTTATTAAAGCTTGCGACCTCCACAGAGTGAGCACGCCTTTTACTGTATAGGCCAAGCAGGTAACCAATCACAATAGCTACCACGATCAACACTAACAAGGAAAGATCAGGCATCCTTCAGCCCTTTTAAGGCACTGCTGCGTAGATTTTGTAATTCGTCATCCCTGCGCTCAAGTTTGCGTTTCAAGCTCGCTATTTTTAGTCTTAAGCGAGAAACAGAGAGAGCGGATACAACTAATCCCGTAGTACTACCGATCAAAAACGCAATAATAACCACAGACGAAATTTTTAGCCGGACAACATTTCCAGCCAACAAAGACAGGTCAATTTCTGATGCGTTAGACAAGGTGAAACTAACCAGGATTATTAGTAAAACAAATAAGAATACTAAAACAAGGAGACGTTTGAACCATACTACCAGTGTTGTCATCACAGCGTAAAACCGCCTCAAAAATCATCAATAAAGGGTAAAAGCCATTATTCTATTAGCACAATACGCTCAGGTAAACACACAGGGTACCGCATTTTTACCCCTGTATCATTCACATCTTATCATTAGCACGTCTGGGTTTTGTTACGAGAATTATTGACCCGGTCACGCATATCTTTACCTGGCTTGAAGTGGGGTACGTACTTAGCGGGTAGCGCAACGGACTCCCCTGTCTTAGGATTTCTACCTGTACGTGGTGCCCGGTAATGAAGGGAAAAACTGCCAAAACCACGAATCTCAATACGCTCACCGCTGGCCAGAGCCTGCGCCATGTGGTCAATAATTCCTTTTATTGCCAACTCAATGTCTTTGACGGACAGCTGCGCCTGCATTGTAGCAATCCGTTCGATCAGTTCAGATCGGGTCATAGCGATTAATCCTTTTCTGCTACTCCTTTTATTATCATATACTTCACCGCATGCTTCCTACACTAGCTAACAGGGCACTATAAATCAAGCAACGCCCTGAAGCGCTCGTGACCTGAAGCCCTGAGACATAAAAAAAGCCACGAATTCATTCGCGGCTTTATAAGGTAGTTGCTCTATTTAACAAGACCTCTTAACAAGACCTCAATCTTATTTGTTTTCCATCTGAGCCTTGATCAGGTCACCAATCGTCGTTGGGGTAGACTCTTCAGCTTCCTGCTTACGCAATTCCTTGATGGCCTGCTTTTCTTCAGCCTGGTCTTTCGCTTTGATAGACAGGCTGATGTTCCGGTTTTTACGATCCACACTGATAATGCGTGCTTCGATTTCTTCACCTTCTTTCAGAGCATTCGTCGCATCTTCAACACGATCAACACTGATTTCAGAGGCTTTCAACGTCGCCAGAACGTCTGCTGCCAACTCAACCATTGCCGCCTTGGCAGACACTTCCTTCACTACACCCTTAACGATAGAGCCTTTCTCGTTGATACCAGCATAGGCATTGAAAGGGTCTTCAGACATTTGCTTGATGCCCAGGGAGATGCGCTCACGCTCGGCGTCGATAGCCAGAATAACCGCTTCAACCTCTTCACCTTTGCGGTACTGACGGACAGCTTCTTCGCCAGTCTCGTTCCAGGAAATATCAGACAGGTGAACCAGGCCGTCAATACCACCGTCCAGACCGATAAAGATACCGAAATCAGTGATGGACTTGATCTTACCCGTCAGGCGATCACCCTTGTTGAAGTTACCAGAGAAGTCTTCCCATGGGTTAGTCTTGCACTGCTTGATACCCAGAGAAATACGACGGCGCTCTTCGTCAATATCCAGCACCTGAACTTCCACTTCATCACCCAGACCCACAACTTTGCTTGGGTGAATATTCTTATTAGTCCAGTCCATTTCGGAAACGTGTACCAGACCTTCAACACCTTCTTCCAGCTCAACAAAGCAGCCGTAGTCAGTCAGGTTGGTTACACGACCAGATACGCGAGTACCTTCCGGGAAGCGCTTGGTGATAGCAACCCACGGATCTTCGCCCAACTGCTTCAGGCCCAGGGATACACGATTTCGCTCACGGTCAAACTTCAGCACCTTGACGTTGATTTCGTCACCAACGTTGACAATTTCGCCAGGATGCTTAATACGCTTCCACGCCATGTCAGTGATATGCAGCAAGCCGTCTACACCACCAAGATCAACGAAGGCACCGTAGTCAGTCAGGTTCTTAACGATACCTTTAACTTCCAGACCTTCTTGCAGGGAGTTCAACAGCTGCTCACGCTCAGCGCTGTTTTCAGCTTCCAGAACGCTCCGACGGGAAACAACGACGTTGTTGCGCTTCTGATCCAGCTTGATAACTTTGAATTCGAGTTCTTTGCCTTCCAGGTGAGACGTGTCACGCACAGGACGGACATCCACCAGGGAGCCTGGCAGAAACGCGCGGATTGTCTTGACATCAACAGTGAAGCCACCTTTAACCTTACCGCTGATAATACCTTTAACGATATCTTCAGCTTCAAAGGCCTTCTCAAGTTCACCCCAGGCTTCCATTCGCTTGGCTTTTTCGCGAGACAGGCGGGTTTCACCAAAGCCGTCTTCCACAGCGTCCAGCGCCACCTGAACTTCGTCGCCCAACGCGATGCTTAACTCACCATTTTCATCCTGGAACTGCGCCTTGGGGATAACACCCTCAGACTTTAATCCTGCATGCACAGTGACCCAGTCGCTATCGATATCAACCACGACGCCACTAACAATGGCACCGGGTTTCATTTCAATATTTTTCAGGCTTTCTTCAAATAACTCGGCAAAGCTTTCGCTCATGATTTTTCCCGTAACAACGCTACGCAACAGAGTCTGTTATACCTGCCCGACAAGGTTCGAACCAGCCACCTAAACTCTGCTACTTGTCATCCACACTGCCAGCCTGTGCGGGTTAACCGTATTCAGGTGCGACAACACGAATGCTGGCCCTCTGCCTGTGCCACACCACCAAAAAACGCACCTGACAGATTAGCCAGTTAATCTGCCAGACGTTATAAACCTGTAGGAGACTTCAGAGTAATCGACGCTGCTTCAGCTCAGCCATTAACTGATTAAAAACCGCATCAACAGCAAGCAGGCTGCTATCAATGACGATGGCATCATCGGCTGGCAATAGCGGCGCAACGGCGCGATTAGCGTCTCGCTCATCCCTGGCTTTTATATCAGCCAAAAGACGCTCAAAATTACCATAAACACCCCGGTTACGCAACTGAATCATACGTCGGTTTGCCCGCTCCCGCGCACTGGCTGTCAGGAAGAATTTAGCCAGCGCATCGGGGAAAACCACGGTTCCCATATCCCGACCATCGGCAATCAGACCAGGCGCTTCCACAAAATTTTTCTGGCGCTGTAGCAGGGCATCTCGAACCTGAGGGAGCGCGGCCACCTGTGAAGCTTTGGCACCGGTTTCTTCTGTTCTGAGGGTCGCGCCCACTGCCTCCCCCTCCAGCAAAGTGTCCACCCCTTCGCCAGACGCTGAGGGAATAAACTGCACATCCAGCTTTGCTGCCAACTCAGCAACAGCAACCTCATCAGACAGCTGGACACCCTGTTTAACGGCACAAAGGGCTGTCAGCCGATACAAAGCGCCGCTGTCGAGCAGTTTCCAGCCCAACGCCTTCGACAGCATGGAAGCCAGCGTTCCCTTACCAGAACCACTAGGACCATCAATGGTGATCACTGGAATAGTTGCCTGAGCATCCATCGCATCATCCTTCTTCAGCAATACGCATACCCACCTGAGCGGCCAACGCCACAAAGCCCGGGAAGGAAGTCCCTATATTTTCAGCGTCAAGAATCCGCACACCGCCCGTTGCCCGCAAACCCGCAACGGCAAAAGCCATGGCAATACGGTGATCACCAAAGCTGTCAACAGTACCGCCACCAATAGGATTGCCGCCATTGACAATCATACCGTCTGGCAAAGGCTCAGCATCCACGCCCAGAATCCGCAACCCATCGGCCATCGCCTGAATGCGGTCGCTCTCTTTAACGCGTAACTCTTTCGCGCCGGTTAATACCGTTTTTCCCTCAGCGCAAGCAGCAGCTACCAATAACGCGGGGAACTCATCAATGGCCACAGGAACCAGTTCATGGGGAATATCGATACCTTTTAATGGAGCGGATTTCACCCGTATATCCGCCACCGGCTCGCCACCGACCAGCCGCTCATCAGACAGCGTAATATCAGCCCCCATCAGTCGCAGAATATCCACAACGCCAGCACGGGTTGGGTTTATTCCTACGTGGGTCAAGGTGATATCAGACCCTTCAGCAATACTCGCCGCCACCATAAAAAAAGCGGCCGATGACACATCCGCCGGCACGTCAATAGCCGTTGCCTTTAAGGTACCCCCCCCGTGAAGTGACACGACCTGTCCATCAACATCCACCTGATAACCAAAACCCCTGAGCATCCGTTGAGTATGGTCGCGAACAATGCCAGGCGTGGTAACTGACGTTTGTCCCCGTGCGTACATACCCGCCAGCAACAGACAGGACTGCACCTGCGCCGAAGCCATAGGCAAGTTATAGTGAATACCCTTGAGTGATTGACCACCGGTGATGCGCAACGGCGGCGTACCTTTGTCTTCCGTGGCAATCATCGCCCCCATATCTGCCAAAGGTTGTGTTACTCTCCCCATGGGCCGGTTTGACAGGGATTCATCGCCTGTGAGGGTAACATCAAAAGCCTGAGGTGCCATCAAGCCAGCCATCAGTCGCATGGCCGTACCGGCGTTCCCGAGGTACAGGGAACCTTCGGGCTTTTTCAATCCGCGCATGCCCACCCCCTTAATGGTTACACGCCCCTGCTCTGGCCCTTGAATATCAACACCCAAAGCTTTAAACGCTGCCAACGTGGCAAGGGCATCCTCTCCTTCAAGAAAACCATCCACAACGGTTGTGCCCTGTGCCAGAGCCCCCAGCATAACCGCGCGATGAGAGATAGACTTGTCTCCCGGCACCCGAACCTCTCCGGCTAACACCCCCCCCGGGCGCGTCACCAGTACGGCTAATTCATCTTTTTTACCGGCCATAGCGTGTTTTCTCGTTAGCAGTGACGCAAAGTGCTCTCTGCCTTTACGCGCACGCTCAAAAGTTTCCAATAAAGTTTGGCTATTACTGTTTTCAATAGCGCTACGAAGCTCTGCCAGACCTGCCGAGAACATATCCAACGATGTCAAAACAGCCGCTTTATTACTGATAGCCACATCGTGCCACATAACGGGATTGCTCCCGGCAATCCGGGTAAAGTCGCGAAACCCACCGGCGGCATAACGAAAAACATCGTGACTTTCTTTATCACCCACCAAAGAATCCATCAGCGAGAAGGCGATAAAATGCGGCAAGTGGCTGGTCAAGGCCAACACCTGGTCATGATGATCAACCCCCATAAAATTGACGTGGGCGCCACAACTTTCCCATAACTGCTGAACAAGGGTCACCGCTTGCGGGTTTGTCTGCCTCAAAGGGGTTAAAATCACATGATGGGCGAAAAACAGATCAGCCCTGCCTGCTTTCACGCCACTTTGTTCAGAGCCTGCGATGGGATGGCCCGGAACCAGATTATCAGGCACCTCACCAAAGACTGACCGCGCTGCCGACACCAGCGCTCCCTTACAGCTCCCCGCATCGGTGATCACTTTGCCACTGAGGTCACATTGAGCCAATTGCTCAAACACGGGTTCCATACCCAACATAGGCACTGACAGAAAAATAACATCAGCCTGAGCCACTGCTTCCGGTAAAGAAGGCTGACAATAATCCACTACCCCGAGGGCTTTGGCCTCTTTCATCGTTGCCCGCTGGCGATCATAACCGATGATCAACCGGTCAGCACTCGCCCGTTTCAGCGCCAGCGCAAACGAGCTGCCAATCAGTCCCAACCCTATAACCAGTACCGAAGATGCCAGGGCATTATCATTTTGTTTTTTCATAACCTGCTTTTCATAACCTGAAGTACACTAAAGTACAGCCTTCAGCACTTCCAGGCAGCGCTCATTCTCTTTTTGCACACCAATTGAAATGCGTAAATGGCGGGGCATGCCATAGGTGTTAACGGGCCTGACAATCACACCCTGAGCCAGCATTGCCTCATAAACCGGCAACGCGTCACAGCCAACATCCACACAAAGAAAATTGCATACTGATGGAATAACCATCAGGCCCATAGCGTCAAAACCCGACTGCAAAAAGGCCATACCCACCTGGTTAATCTGCCGGGATCTAGCGAGATAATCAGTGTCCTTTAATGCCGCTTCAGCCGCCACCAACCCCAGGTTGTTCACATTAAACGGCTGTCGAATACGGTTCAGGATATCAGCAACATCGGGATGGGATACGCTATACCCCACACGACAACCTGCCAGGCCATAAGCCTTGGAGAAAGTCCGCGTAATGACCAGATTAGAAAACCGGTCAACCAGTGGCATGGTTTCAGGGACAGCCATATATTCAAAATAGGCCTCATCCAGTATCACCAACACATCCTCTGGCACAGACTCAAGAAAAGTAACCAGTTCTGTCTGTGAAAAATGGGTACCGGTGGGATTGTTCGGATTAGCCAGAAAAACCATACGTGTGTCCGGCCTCAGTGCTGCTGCCATGGCCGTTAAATCATGCCCCCAGCGCGTAGAAGGCACCTCAATCCCTTGTGCATCAAAAGCCTGAGTCACCAGGGAGTAAACAAAAAAAGCGTATTCGGAATACACGGCTGACAAGCCAGGGCCCAGATACGCTTCAGCCAGCAGCACCAGAATATCGTTAGAGCCATTACCTAATGTAATCCGGGCAGGCTCAACCCCCAGCTTTTCAGACAGCGCGGCTTTCAGGGCAAAGCCATTGGCATCAGGGTAGCGAGAAAGGTCCGCGAACGCTGACCGCATCGCTGATAACACTGAAGAGGCTGGCCCCAGTGGGTTTTCATTGCTGGCTAGCTTGACAATGGTGTCCACAGACAACCCCTGCTCCCTTGCCAACTCCTCAATGGGCTTGCCTGGCTGATAAGGCCTTAAAGAACGTATACCCGGTTTGGCCGCCTCAACCCATTGACGGGTACTGGCGCCTGTTGCTGTTAACGACATGGTTTAAAGTACCCCTTTTGGATAAGAGCCCAACACTTTAATGTCATTGACCCGATCGCTCAGACGTTCCAACACTTTAGTCACCACCGGGTCATCCTGATGTCCTTCAAAGTCGATAAAGAAAACATAGTTCCAGACACCGCTACGGGAAGGTCTTGTCTCTACCCGGGTCAGATCAATATCATGCACATGGAAAGGCTCAAGGATAGCCTGAAGGGCACCTGGCTGATTGCGCATACTAACGACAATGGATGTTTTATCCGCCGCCCTGTCGTTATCGCTACCACTGCGAGGCACGCAGTCATGACCAATAATTAAAAACCGCGTTGAGTTATCTGGCTGATCTTCGATCTTTTCGGCAATTCTATCCAACCCATAAAGCTCCGCCGCCATATCACCGGCAATAGCCGCTGAGTTCCACTCACCTCTGATACGCTTGGCTGCTTCCGCGTTGGAACTGACAGCAACACGCTCAGCTGTAGGCCAGTGAGCGTCCAGCCATTTACGGCACTGTGCCAGTGACTGACCATGGGAATAAATACGAGAAATATGCGCCTTTTGGGTATTCTCTGACACCATCAGGTGATGATGAATACGCAGCACCACTTCACCGCAGATTTTCAGGGAAGAATCCATAAAACTGTCAAGGGTATGATTAATGACGCCTTCAGTGGAGTTCTCAACGGGCACCACCCCATAATTCACCGCACCCGCGCTCACTTCACGAAACACTTCATCAATCGCAACCATAGGGACACACACAGCTGAATGACCAAAATGCTTAATGGTAGCCTGCTGGGTAAAGGTGCCTTCAGGCCCTAAGAAGGCCACACGCACAGGCTCTTCGAGCGCCAGACAGGCTGACATAATTTCACGAAATAACCGGGCCATTTCTTCATCATTTAATGGTCCCTGATTACGCGCCATAATTTTGCGTAATACCTGCGCTTCTCTTTCCGGGCGATAAAAGACGGCTTTTTCACCGGAGTCACCGCACGCAGCCTGCTTGATCCGCGCAACTTTCTGCGCACATTTTGCCCGCTGACTGATTAATGACATGATATCTTGATCAAGCTCATCAATCGCCTTTCGCAAGCTGTCCAGCGTTTCTTTTGCCATGTTATTTTCCAATGTTCTGACTCCCGGACCCTGTTCCGCCTTACTCCGCGCATACTGACCTTTATAAGGAGAAAAGACAGGTTTAAGGCCATTTTTATACGGGCCCGAGGCATGTCTTGTCACCAGGAGCTTGTCGGACTTAAGACAATTTCGGCCTAAAATCCAGAAAACGCAAGAAAACGCGAGAAAGCGCGAGAAAGCGCGGCCAGAATTTCATGCTCGAAAGCTTAAGCCCGACAGGCTCCTAGCCCGGATATTTCATAAACATGCTCCTGGCCTTGCTTGCTCCTTGCGGCTCTCAGGGCAGTTTATGAAATATCCGGGCTAGCCGTAGCGTCGCTCAAACTCACCCATAAAATTCACCAGCGCATACACCTGCTGCTCTGGAATCGCATTGTAAATACTGGCACGCATACCGCCCACTGCCCTGTGGCCTTTCAAATAAAGAAAGCCCGCCTGCTCTGCTTCTGCCAAAAAGCGCGATTCCAGAGAAGTATCAGCCAGGGTAAACGGCACATTCATTTTTGATCGCCAGGCGGTATTGATTGTATTTTGATAAAACCCACTTTTATCAATCATCCCGTACAGTTTTTGTGCTTTGCGCTTATTCACCGCCGCCATGGCCTTCAGCCCCCCCTGGCTTTTCAACCACTTAAACACCAGACTGGCAATATACCAGCCAAACGTAGGCGGCGTATTATACATGGAGCCTTTATCTGCCTGTAGTTTATAATCCAGAATGGCTGGACAGAACGGGCTGCTTTTATCCAATAACTCATCACGGACAATGACCAGCGTAACCCCTGCACAGCCTATATTTTTCTGAGCGCCGGCATAGATAACCCCAAAGCGGCTGACATCAAGGGGCTCGGATAATAGCGTGGAAGACATATCAGCCACCAGCGGCACACCCGCGCTATCGGGAATAAACGGAAACGCAAGCCCCCCAATCGTTTCATTTGGGGTATAGTGCAAATAAGCCGCGTCGGAGGACAATCGCCATTCCCTTTGATCCGGCATTGTCGTAAAACCCGATGCTTTCCCGTCAGCCACAACCCTGGCGTTCAAATAGCGCTGCCCTTCTTTTATTGCCGATTGCGACCAATGCCCACTATTGACATAATCCGCCGAGGTTTTATCCCCTTTAATATTCAACGGCACAGCCGCAAATTGCCCACGAGCGCCTCCTTGCAAAAAGAGCACACGATAATTCTCAGGTATCACTAACAGATCCCGTAAATCCTGTTCGGACTCTTCTGCCAGGCGAATAAACGCTTTCCCCCTGTGACTGACTTCCATCACCGACGCATGGAGCTGATTCCAGTTCAGCAGTTCGTCTTTCGCCTGCTCAAGCACCGCCCTGGGGAGAGGGGCCGGGCCGGCTGAAAAATTATACACGTGCCCTTTTGGCTGCAAAATCAATGCATTCATTTCACCATCCATCTGACAGCGTCCTCCAAAAGCAGTCCAGAAATTACACGACAGTAAACAAGCAACACACGCGCCACGGCGGCTATCAAACTGATTCGGCACCAGGAGCCTGTCCGGCTTAAGACAATGTCGGCCTAAAATCCAGAAAGCGCGGCCAGAATTTCCGATCTATTTGCTTAAATAGGTCAACTATTGGCACAAATTGATCGAAAATTCTGACTCGCCCTACTGAATTTTATGCTCGAAAGCATAAGTCCGACAGGCTCCTATGGTGAGAAACTTCAACACAGGATTTCCCCTCAGATAACCACCGTAATAGACGAGTTAGAAAATGCGATCAGTATAAGATAGCGCGTTAATCAGGAGAACAATATATCAAGCTCGGAGCGTTTAAAAAAGCCTAACGAAAAAGCTCTCACCTTCTGAAAGGAACAGGCTTTTGCTTACCCTGAAAGGGGTAAAAGTCACAGCACAACTTTTAAGACGGCTTCTCAGGTAAGACGGCTTCATCAGGTAACCGCCCGGCCAATGTCGCCGGGCTCTGATACCCCATTAACGTCCTCTGCCATCACCACTGGCTGGACACATGCCTGATTGAGAACACTCTCTAGGCATCTAGGCATCTAGGCATCTAGGCATCACCAACAGACACGTCTTCGAGCTGTTCAATCTCAGCCACCCGGGCAACACCCACCAACTTTTCATTGGCACTTACTTTAATCAGCGTAACACCTTGGGTATTTCGTCCCGTGCTGGATACTTCATTCACCCGGGTCCGCACTAACGTACCCTGGTCAGAGATCAGCATAATCTCCTCACCCTGTGTTACCTGAATAGCCCCCACCAACTCACCATTTCGCTCGTTGCACTGCATGGCAATAACACCCTGGCCACCACGGCCTGTCTGGCGGAAGTCATTCACGGAGGTACGTTTGCCAAAACCATTTTCACTGGCCGTGAGAATTTGCGCATGGTCATCAGGGATAATCAGCGATATCACCCGCTGGTCACCCAAAAGCTTCATACCCCTGACACCACGAGCGGTTCGCCCCATAGCCCGCACGTCATTTTCGTCAAAGCGAATGGCTTTACCGGCGTTGGACAGCAGCATAACCTGGGCATCACCGTGAGTAATCTCTGCCCCCACCAAGGTATCATCCTCTTCCAGAGCCAGCGCGATCAAACCACTGTTACGTGGCCTGGAGAACTGTGTCAGAGGGACTTTTTTCACGATACCGCGCTGTGTCGCCATGAACACATAATGACCTTCAGCGTATTCCTCAACGGGCAGTACGGCGGTAATCCGCTCGTCTTTTTCCAGTGACAGGATGTTCACCAGCGGACGACCGCGGGAGGTCCGGCCCGCCTGAGGAATCTGGTACACCTTCAGCCAATACACCTTACCCCGACTGGAGAAGCACATAATCTGGGTATGCGTATTCGCCACCAGCATATGCTCTACATAGTCTTCCTCTTTTACCGATGCCGCCGATTTACCACGGCCACCGCGTTTTTGCGCCTGATAGGTATCCAACGGTGTTGTCTTGGCATACCCCCCATGGGACAGGGTAACCACCATGTCTTCTTCATCAATGAGATCTTCAATGGTAAGATCCCGGCGTGAGCTGGTGATGTCTGTGCGGCGCTCATCACCAAACTCATCACGCACATCTTCCAGCTCTTTACGAATCACCTGACGCAGACGTTCAGGGTCAGACAAAATCAACACTAACTCGGCAATTCGCCCCAACAGCTCACGGTATTCCGTCAACAATTTTTCATGTTCCAGCCCAGTCAAACGATGCAGTTTCATGTCCAAAATGGCCTGCGCCTGGGACGGCGATAAATGGTATTGCCCATCACGCAGGCCGTAAGCCTCCGGCAATTCATCCGGGCGACAGGCATCGGCACCGGCACGCTCAGCCATAGCCAGAACATGCCCCGGATTCCAGCTTTGACGCATCAGCGTGTCTTTAGCATCAGCGGAAGAGGGCGAAGCTTTAATGGCCTGGATGACCGGATCAATATTGGACAAGGCAACAGCCAGTCCTTCCAGAATATGCCCCCGCTCACGGGCTTTACGCAATTCAAATACCGTCCGGCGCGTTACCACTTCACGGCGATGGCGGATAAAGGCTTCCAGCAATTGTTTCAGGTTCAGCAGTTTTGGCTGCCCATCCACCAGGGCAACAACATTAATGCCAAACACATTTTCCATCTGCGTTTGCGCGTACAAGTTATTCAACACCACGTCGGCATTTTCGCCCCGACGCAGCTCAATCACCATACGCATGCCATCTTTATCAGACTCATCACGCAGTTCAGCGATACCTTCGATTTTCTTTTCCTTGACCAGCTCAGCGATTTTTTCAATCAAGCGCGCCTTATTGACCTGGTACGGAAGCTCTGATACAACGATCGTGCTTTTATTGCGCTTTTCATCGTGTTCAACATCGGCCCTGGCACGAATATAAATACGTCCACGGCCACAACGGTATGCCTGCAAAATACCCGCCCGACCATTGATGATCCCGGCAGTGGGGAAATCCGGCCCCGGAATATGTTCCATTAACTCATCAATGGTAATCACTTCGTTGTCAATCAGAGCAAGACAACCACTGATGACTTCACTCAGGTTGTGGGGGGGAATATTGGTGGCCATGCCCACGGCAATACCGGCTGAACCATTGACCAACAGGTTAGGAATGCGTGTCGGCAGAACAGCAGGAATTTTCTCGGTGCCGTCGTAGTTATCCACATAGTCAACGGTTTCTTTTTCAAGATCTGCCAGCAACTGGTGCGCCACCTTGTCCATGCGAATCTCCGTGTATCGCATGGCGGCAGCTGAATCACCATCAATAGAGCCAAAGTTACCCTGACCATCCACCAGCATGTAGCGTAAAGAGAACGGCTGTGCCATTCTAACGATGGTATCGTATACCGCGCTGTCACCGTGGGGGTGGTACTTACCGATCACGTCCCCGACGATACGAGCAGATTTCTTGTACCCTTTATTCCAGTCATTCCCAAGCTCGTTCATAGCGAACAGCACACGGCGGTGAACAGGTTTAAGGCCATCGCGCACATCCGGTAACGCACGCCCAACGATGACACTCATGGCATAGTCCAGATAAGACTGCTTGAGTTCATCTTCAATATTTATTGGTAAAATCTCTTTGGCGATATCAGTCATGGAAAATCAGTCATCCTTTTGCTTGCGCCCACCGGATAGGAAATAGCCTCCTTACCCGATCCGCAGGGCCAGGAGCCAGCAAACTGTCGATCGCTCTGGCAGGTAAAGTAGTTAAACCCATTCCTGCCAACATCAACAAAACGCAGCTGCTTACGCAGACCGCCCCCAGGAGCCTGTCGGACTTAAGGCAATTTCGGCCTAAAATCCAGAAAATGCGAGAAAGCGCGGCCATATTTTCCGATAAATTTGCTTAAATAGGTCAACTATTCGCACAAATCCATCGAAAAATCTGACTCGCTCTACTGAATTTCATGCTCGAAAGCTTAAGCCCGACAGGCTCCTGGCCACCATGTCCAGCCAGCAGCACTTGATATTCAAAACTCCAGAATATCACATTACCCCTCCTGCCGGCGAGTTTTCAGATCTCTGAAAACGCAATAAAACCCTTCTATGGAGCCTTTTGCATCAAGACTTTCGTTCTTCTCTAGCCCCAGGGGGGGATTAAGCTGAACTTAACGGAAACCCTCGATATACTACTGGCAATATGAGCGAATAAAGAGAGTAGACAGCCCCATGAGCGAAACGCGATCTGCCCAGAATGTTGATCCGGGAGAAATCCACAAGTTTGAACAGCTGGCAAGCCGGTGGTGGGACCCGGCCAGTGAGTTTAAACCCCTGCATGAAATTAACCCGCTACGCCTTAACTTTATTGATGAGCGCGTTGGTCTGGCCGGCAAGAGCGTGCTGGATGTAGGCTGCGGCGGCGGGATTTTAAGTGAATCCATGGCCTTGCGCGGCGCGAAGGTCACAGGCATTGACATGGGCGAAGCCCCTCTTTCTGTTGCGCGCCTGCACAGCCTTGAGTCCGGTATTGATGTCAATTACCGGAAAATCCCTGTGGAAGAACTGGCCGAAGGGCAACCCCAAAGCTTTGATGTGGTCACCTGTATGGAAATGCTTGAGCATGTCCCTGACCCCTCTTCCGTGGTAAAAGCCTGCGGCAAACTGGTCAAACCGGGTGGTCATGTATTTTTTGCCACGCTAAACCGTAACGCCAAGTCTTGGTTATTTGCTATTATCGGCGCAGAATATATCTTGAACCTGTTGCCCAAAGGAACCCATGAGCACAGCAAATTTATCAAACCCCATGAACTCAACCAGTGGATGCGACAGGCCGATCTGCGAATGAAAGATATCTTTGGTATGACCTACAACCCTGTGACCAGGGTGTACCGTTTGAAAAAAGGGGATACCAGCGTTAACTACCTGATTCATTCACAGCATGATGGATAAAACAACAATAAAAAGGTGGAAAAGGTGGAAAAGGTAAAAAAGGTGGAAAAGGTAAAAAAGATGCTTATGAAAAAATCCCAAGTTATTGAAGGTGTATTTTTTGACCTGGATGGCACTCTTATGGACACCGCCGCCGATTTTGTTGTGGCACTGAACCAGTTTGCCACTGACCATCAACGCCCGCCCCTTGAAGAGGATGTCATTCGTCAGCATATTTCAGCCGGCTCAAAAGTACTGGTCAGCCTGGTATTGGATATACCCCATGAACACCCTCAGATGAGGGCAAAACAGCAGTTATTTTTAACGCATTATGGACGGCATATTAATCAACCTCTCCGTCAGGCACCGGCCACGCTTTACCCAGGGGCCAGCCAATTGCTAAACGAACTTGACCAACGCAGCATCACCTGGGGCATTGTCACCAACAAGCCCATCGCCTATACAACACCAATACTGGCACAGGCACAACTCACCCACCGCTCTGCCGCAACGGTTTGCCCGGAACATGTGGCCAAGCCAAAGCCTGACCCCCAGGCACTGCTACTGGCCTGCGAACAAGCCAACTGCAACCCTGAAAACTGCGTTTATATTGGTGATCATCAACGGGATATTGAAGCGGGTAAGCGCGCTGGCATGGTGACGATTGCCGCGCTCTACGGCTATATACCCGATGACGACTGTCCCAGTGAATGGCAGGCAGATTATCAGGCCAATACGATGACCGACATCCATCAATGGTTACAAGCCCATCAATGGCAACTGCCCGAACCCCAGCTTATGCCCTGTTAAATGGCCCGGATACCGTCATGGCTATAGTAAACGCTCACACCCACCATCTATTTTTGACCATGGTCGTTTAATTGGCGCTTAAGAGGCTGTCTGTCGCAAAACGCTGAAATACACCCCGCATCGTCATCCTGTACAGGGAATGTAAGGAACCACACTCTATGGAAGGCACTCTAACAGCATGCGTCATGCGGGTTTAGTGATTCACGTCCTTGTGGCATAGATCCCTTACAATCCCCGTACGGGATGACGACGGAGAAAATTAAGCGTTTCGCGACACCCTCCAGAAATACGGGGTTTTTCGCGATTTCGATAAAAGATTGGTATCGCGTCCTGATTGTTTACAGGTGGATCGGAGGCAATGTTTCTAACCAGAAATTCAGCGCATCAGGCTTGGCATCATGGTACGTTTTAACGAACTTAAAGTAGCGAGGCTTGTCTTTCATTATTACATGATAAATACCCCCTGCCGGCTTTTTCCAGGTAAACGTGCCGATAGTATCGCCTGTATCATTATTGATCACTTTAAATTTCTGCGTGCTTTTCTTGAACGCGCACAACCCGGCGGACGCATAATGTATGCCTATACTACCAGTCTGGCCACCATAAGTGGCAGTAGATGAAGAAAGGCCATACACACCGTACATACAGGCGCCTCTGCCATTAGCTTTAACGGTGTAGCCTTTTTTTGAGTAATACCTATGACCTGGTGGTATTTTATTTGTCACTTCAAGAAAAACATCCAGGCTATAAGCCTTATCCATGATGGATGCGTTCAACACCGCCGCGAAAAAAACCAGCGCTTTTTTCCCTATGAACTTACTGGGTCGAAAGATAGCGTTCATGTTCATGATACACGGCTATCGTTCGCTAACCCCATTAAAGGGTCTGAAAAGCCATGAAGGCCACTTTCAACCCTGCCGCAATAGCGCCTGAACGTCTCCCCTCCTTCGACACTGACCACCAGCTCATACCAGTTGGACGCACCCTTGACAAACTGCTCAACAGACGTTTTCTCACCCGCAGCCAGCGTGATGGTTGCCTTGTTGCCTGGATCGTAGGCTGAAAAATCGACAATCACCGTCTTATCTTCCTCGGCGTGATTTTCCAGTCTGACCAGAACCGATGGGGTTTCCTGGTTTACGCCATAACAGACAGAAACTTCCTGGTTCTGCTGCTGTTCGCAGACTCCCTTGAACTGACGATGAAAGCCATTGGCAGAGAGCACCCACAAATCATACTTATTGCCCTCAAGGGATACCGGCCAGGTTCCCCGCACGGTATCACCGGCGCCAATCACAAACCGTCGGGGTATCTTGTCCAGATTCAGTTGATCATAGACATGGATAACCGCGCCCTGCTTACCATTATTGGTCATCGTCAGCGTAACGGAGAACTGGTCAATATTTACAAACGCATTGACGTGTAATTCATAAGGAAGAGCTCTTGATGGGCGAATACCCGCCGTTGTAAACGGGGGTAACTGATTTGCTTCATCCGGTGGGTCAATCTGCGGGAGTTGTTCCTGTTCAGCCCTCACTGTATCAGCTTCATTTTTTGTCAATTCTGGCAGCGACGGCAATGGCTCTTCATTGGGGTTTTCAAAATTAAACGCCGATAATAAATCACCGCAAACCGCACGACGGAAGGGTGAAATATTCTCTTCAATCACGCCAAAGCGCTTTTCCAGAAACTGTATCACCGACGTATGATCAAACACCTGTGAATTAACCCAGCCTCCCCGGCTCCAGGGAGAGATAATTAACGCTGGAACCCTTGGGCCCGGGCCATAAGGCTGGCTGTCCGTATGATATTCCTTTGTCAGACTGACAGTACTTTCACCCTGAAAAGCCCCATCGCTCAGAGAAGGCGGACAAGGTGGCGGCATATGGTCAAAGAAACCGTCATTTTCATCAAAGTTGATAATCAGTACTGTTTTACTCCAGGTATCCGGATCGCTGGTTAATGCGTCAAGGACTTCCTGAGTATACCAGCCTCCCTGTACTGGCGATGAAGGTCCCGGGTGTTCAGAATAGGTCGCAGGCGCGACAATCCATGACACTTGCGGCAAGGTCTTATTGGCAATATCTTCCTTAAGCGTGTTCATTAAGCCTTCAGCATCCATGGTATTGGCGACCCCCTTCAGTAAAGGACTGATGTCGTTATCATCTTCATTCCATTGGGGGTGAGGCGCACCATTAGAATTATTCCCTTTTAATTCATTGGCCCGCCGGTACTGCCTGAAACCAGCGAGCGGGTTATCGCCAAAATTATCAGGTAAGTTCTGATAGACTTTCCAGCGGATACCTGCCCGCTCCAGACGTTCAGGGTATGTTGTCCATGTGTAGCCTTTACTGGATGGGCCGAGGTAATCAAAATCATTATTAATGGCCGGTGGATTGGGGTCATAGTCGTGATGATTAACACCTGTCCAATGAAAGATCCGGTTGGGGGTAGTCCCTCCCTGAAACGAGCAATAGTATTCATCACAGACAGTAAAAGCATTTGCCAGGGCAAACTGAAAAGGTAATTCCGTCTCTGTGTAGTAGGCCATCGACTGCTGTTTTTTATGGGTTGGCCAATCACTCATGCGCCCCTTATCCCAAGCGTCATGAGCATCCGGGTAAGTATGGGGTGTCCCGTTCACACGTTGCGCATTACCCTGTTTTGCATCCAGATGATACGGATAAATAAAACGCTCCCCTCCCTGCCCCTTATATTTTTGCTTCCAGACGTCACCATACACGGTAGGAACAAGGTGGCGATCAGCAAAACCACGAACCCCCTCCAACTTGCCAAAATAGTGGTCAAAAGCCCGGTTTTCCTGCATCAGGATAACCACATGTTCCACGTCATTGATATTGCCATGGGTATTATTTGCCTCAATAGCTAAAGCCTTCATGATTGAAGCTGGAAACAGCCCTGAACCTGCCACGCCAGCTAACCCAGCACCTGACACCTTTAAAAACTTGCGACGAGTCAACGAGGTTTGCATAATAACGACTACCTATACTGTTTAGTCAACGGGGCAATGGTCTTCATTAGTGTTACTGTCACCGATACTGGTATCTGTTGCACCTTGGTTACAGCCACTTAGCAATAGCGGAAAAATGACCAGTAATATCGAACTCACTACCCTCACAGGCGTACTCACTTTTTCCTGGTTATTTTTCGGGAAAAGCCTAGGGGAGAAATAAGTCAAACAGATGTAAAAAGGATGTCAGTTTCATGATAAATTGATGACAGACAGGCCGTGATTTTCACAATTTTTTACTTTTCGCTACCCTACCCCCCACACCCCTGAAACTGTCTTGCAGATCAACAGGCTCCTAAGCATTCATACAACGGTATGCCACACAAAAGTGTCCACAGTCAGTGAAAGACGATCCGTATTTTTTCCTTGAAACCGTTTAAAAATGTATTCCTTGCCTCTACAGTAATGTCTTTCCTTTTTTGGTAGAGACAACGATGTTTGAATACCAGGCACCCCCTGATTTATTAAAAGACCGCATCATTCTGGTGACAGGGGCAGGTAGTGGGATTGGACGCGCTGCTGCCCTCACTTACGCAAAGTTCGGCGCGACAGTCATTCTGCTTGGACGGACCATCTCAAAGCTGGAGGCTGTCTATGATGAGATAGAAGCTAACGGATACTCACAAGCGGCCATTTACCCCATGGACCTTACCGGAGCGACTGAAGAAGATTATGGAAAACTGGCAGACACTTTGAGGGAAACCTTTGGCCGGCTTGATGGGCTATTGCATAACGCGGGATTACTGGGTGCCCTCAAGCCCATCAGCCAATACGACATGGATAATTGGCAAAAGGTGATGCAAGTGAATATCAATGCCCCCTTTTTACTGACCCGCGAACTCTTGCCTTTATTGCGCAAAGCCGACAGCGCTTCTGTGGTGTTTACTTCATCGAGCGTTGGTCACCAGGGGCGAGCTTACTGGGGCGCTTATTGTGTATCAAAATTCGCAACGGAAGGATTAATGCAAACCCTGGCCGATGAAGAAGACGGCATCAGCCATGTACGCTGCAACAGCCTGAACCCGGGTGGCACCCGCACAGCAATGCGAGCAGCGGCTTTCCCCGGAGAGGACCCCACCACTAAAACACCGCCCGAAGCCATTATGCCTTTGTATTTGTATTTAATGGGGGATGACAGCAAAGACGTCAGTGGTCATGCCTTTCACGCACAGCCTCGTAGTGGACAGCAGCTCAGCCAATAGCCTTGGAGCCTGTCGGACTTATGCTTTC